>NZ_MTPV01000062.1:0-60294 GCF_002009585.1 Arthrobacter sp. SRS-W-1-2016
AGCTTAGCTATCCCGGAATTCGCCCGCCAACACTGGGAAGCAACCCCATCCCATACACACGTTTTGTCCTATAACCCGGGCTTCCTGCATTTAAGGGCAACGCGGGGTCACTTACGGCCCATTGGGGGCTGCCGGATGGGCCGTAAGTGACCCCGCCCTGCGTTTGTTGGAAGGCTCAGATGGGGTCGCTGATGTCGGCGACGACGGCCTGCAGCGCAGCGGCCAGTTCGTCGGCCTTTACGAACGCGCTGAATCCGTGTTCGCCAGCGCCCATGGAGATCCGGCGTCCCGTGATGCTGGCATCTGCATAAACCGGCCAGGGCGTCGTACTTCCCAGCGGCGTGATGGTGCCGCGCTCATAGCCGGTTGCCTCGAAGGCGACCTCGGCGGAGGGCATGGACAGCTTGTTGACGCCCAGGAGGGCGCGCAACTTGGGCCAGGAGATCTGCCGGTCACCCGGAACCAACGCGAAAAGGAACGTGCCATCCCGGTGCTTGACCACAAGCGACTTCACGATGTCCGCCGGGGTGATCCCCATGATGCGGGCCGCGTCCTCAAGGCTGCTTGCCGCCGCCCGCTCCACGAGTTGGACCTCAAGTCCGCGGTTGGCCGCGTCGGCGAGGAATCGCTCAGTGCCCCGCATTCATGCACCCTTTCCGTTCATGGCTATTCGCGCTTCGGAAGTCACCGAACAACTAGTCGCGGTAGAGAAGCAGTGCTTCACCCTGGCCGCCGCCACCACAAAGTGCCACCGCCGCCTTGCCCGTGCCGCGGCGCTTCAACTCGTGGGCCGCATGAAGGGCAAGCCGCGCTCCTGAGGCCCCAATCGGGTGCCCGATCGCAATTGCACCGCCATGGATATTGCACTTCTCCAAGGGATAGTCCAGATCCTTCAAGGACTGCACCGCCACCGAACCGAAGGCTTCGTTGATCTCGATGAAGTCCAGATCGGCCGTTGTCCACCCCGCCCGGTCCAGCGCGTGCCGTATGGCGTTGGAAGGCTGCGAATGCAGGCTGTTGTCAGGTCCCGCTACTTGGCCGGGTTTCCCGACGACGGCAAGGTATTCCAGGCCGTTCTCCTCGGCGAAGCGTCGGCTCGTGAGCACGAGTGCAGAGGCGCCGTCGGACAGGGGAGAGGAGTTGCCCGCGGTGATGGTTCCGTCGGTCGCAAAGGCGCCCTTCAAAGGGGCGAGGGTCTCGAGCGTGGTCTGTGGGCGGACGCCTTCGTCGCTTGTCAGCACCAAGGGTTCTCCCTTGCGCTGCTTGACGCTGATGGGCGTGATCTCGCCGTCGAACACTCCTTGCCCGGCAGCCGCGGCCGCACGCTGGTGCGAAGCGGCGGCCACTTCATCCTGGGACCGGCGGTCGATGCCGAGCGAGAGGTTCTTGATTTCGGTGGACAGGCCCATGGACTGGCCGTCGAACGCGTCGGTGAGGCCGTCATGGGCCGCGACGTCGAGTGCCTGGATCGCGCCGTAGCTCCACCCTTGCCTCGAACCGGGCAGCAGGTGGGGTGCGCGGCTCATCGACTCCTGGCCTCCGGCAACCACGACGGCGGCGTCGCCGCTGCGGATCATGCGAGCGGCATCGATCACGGCAGTGAGTCCGGAGAGGCATACCTTGTTGATGGTGACCGCCGGGATGTTCCAGCCGATTCCGGCGGCGATGGCGCTTTGCCGCGCCGGGTTCTGGCCGGCGCCCGCCTGCAGGACCTGCCCCATAATCACTGCGTCCACTTTGTCCGCGGTGAGTCCGCTTGCCGCAATGGCGCCTGAAATGGCGTGAGCACCGAGCTCGACGGCGGTGAACCCGGCCAGTTGCCCGTTCAACCGTCCCTGTGGGGTGCGGCTGGCGGAAAGGATGACAACGTCGTTGTTGTTGTCCGCTGTTTCTGAGGGGGTGCTCATTTTCTCTCTTCCGATCAAGGGTGGTGAGCCTAGGTTACCGTGGGGTACATCACCTCTCCATTCAACGATGGAGCCCGGAACAACATTCCACCCACCCTGCCCGCATAGGTGCCTGCAGCAACGGTGCTTGCATTCAGGCGAGATGTGGGGTAGACAGGTGGGTTGATTTGCCGTATTGTGGATATTTGCGTCTTCCCTGTTAACCTTCAGCCTTCATATAGCGGTGGGCTTTACCTCTCAGCTGCGCCATCGACGTGCCGTTTAGAACGAGCATGGTCTTGGCCAGCGGGGGTCCCGGGTCATATAGCGGAACCGGAAAGGTACACTGCGGATTCAATCTGCAGGGTGCAAGCGGGGGAGATCTGAAAACGCCTGAAGGTCTGTGGAAGGATCCCTCTTGGTCGCCTCGAGCACCTCTAATAACGAAACCGCTAATACGGCAAGCACCGATGGTGCAACTCGCCGGCTCTCATTCGCAAAGATTCACGAACCGCTGGACGTTCCGAATCTGCTTGCACTGCAGACAGACAGCTTTGACTGGCTGGTCGGAAACGAACGCTGGCAGTCGCGGGTTGCAAAGGCCGTCGAGGAAGGCGACCTGAGCGTCGCCACCACCTCTGGACTTGCCGACATCTTCGAAGAGATCTCCCCCATCGAGGACTTCCAGGGCACTATGTCCCTGAGCTTCTCCGAGCCGGAGTTCGCTGATCCGAAGTACACCATGGCCGAATGCAAAGACCGTGACGCCACTTACTCGGCCCCGCTGTATGTCAAGGCCGAGTTCATGAACAACAACACGGGTGAAATCAAGCAGCAGACCGTGTTCATGGGCGATTTCCCTCTCATGACCGAGAAGGGAACGTTCGTTGTCAACGGCACCGAGCGTGTCGTCGTCTCCCAGCTGGTCCGTTCGCCGGGCGCCTACTTTGAGCGCACCGCCGACAAGACCAGTGACAAGGACATCTTCACTGCAAAGATCATCCCGTCCCGCGGTGCATGGTTCGAGCTCGAAATCGACAAGCGCGACCAGGTCGGCGTCCGCCTCGACCGCAAGCGCAAGCAGTCGGTCACCGTTCTGCTGAAGGCCCTTGGCTGGACCGAAGGCCAGATCCTCGAAGAGTTCGGCCAGTACGACTCCATGCGCGCAACGCTGGAGAAGGACGCTACCGAAACCCGCGAAGACGCCCTGCTGGACATCTACCGCAAGCTGCGTCCGGGCGAGCCGCCCACCGTCGAGGCTGCCCAGTCGCTGCTGGACAACCTGTACTTCAATGCCAAGCGCTACGACCTGGCCAAGGTTGGCCGTT
Organism: Arthrobacter sp. SRS-W-1-2016; assembly: GCF_002009585.1. Classification (NCBI taxonomy): domain Bacteria; kingdom Bacillati; phylum Actinomycetota; class Actinomycetes; order Micrococcales; family Micrococcaceae; genus Arthrobacter; species Arthrobacter sp. SRS-W-1-2016. The sequence continues at coordinate 3,215 of NZ_MTPV01000062.1, forward strand.
ACAAGATCAACCGCAAGCTCGGCATCGACCGCTCCCTTGGCGACAAGGAAGCTTCGGTCCTGCACGTTGAAGACATCGTGGCCATGATCAAGTTCCTCGTCGCGCTTCACGCCGGCGAGAAGACCCTCATGGGCAAGCGCGATGGCGAAGACCACGAGCTCCGCGTCGAGATCGATGACATCGACCACTTCGGCAACCGTCGCATCCGCGCCGTCGGCGAACTGATCGAGAACCAGGTCCGCACCGGCCTGTCCCGCATGGAGCGCGTCGTCCGCGAACGCATGACCACGCAGGACGTCGAAGCGATCACGCCGCAGACCCTGATCAACATCCGCCCCGTCGTGGCAGCCATCAAGGAGTTCTTCGGAACCTCCCAGCTGTCGCAGTTCATGGACCAGAACAACCCGTTGTCGGGTCTGACCCACAAGCGCCGCCTGTCGGCCCTTGGCCCGGGTGGTCTGTCCCGTGACCGCGCAGGCATGGAAGTTCGAGACGTTCACCCGTCCCACTACGGACGTATGTGCCCCATCGAAACTCCTGAAGGCCCGAACATCGGTCTGATCGGTTCGCTGGCTTCCTACGGCCGCATCAACCCGTTCGGTTTCATCGAGACTCCGTACCGCCTGGTGTCCGAGGGCGTCGTTTCCGATGAGGTCCAGTACCTCACCGCCGACGACGAAGCCGAGGTCCTGATTGCGCAGGCCAACGCGCCTCTGGATGCAGACAAGAAGTTCGCGGAAGAAACCGTGCTTGTCCGTGCCCGTGGTGGTGGAGGCGAGCCCGTCCTGGTTCCGGCCGGCGAAGTCCAGTTCATGGACGTTTCCCCGCGCCAGATGGTGTCCGTAGCTACCGCTCTGATTCCGTTCCTTGAGCATGACGATGCAAACCGCGCACTCATGGGTGCCAACATGCAGCGCCAGGCTGTGCCGCTGGTCCGTTCCGAGGCCCCGTTCGTGGGTACCGGCATGGAGCGCGCCGCCGCCGTCGACGCCGGTGACGTTGTCATCGCGAAGAAGGCCGGTGTCGTCAACGAAGTTTCCGCTGACCTCGTCACCATGCTCAACGACGACGGTACGGAAACCAGCTACCGCATCAACAAGTTCGCGCGTTCAAACCAGGGCAACTGCTACAACCACCGTGTCCTGGTCAACGAAGGCCAGCGCCTCGAAGTCGGCGGCATCATTGCTGACGGCCCGGCAACGGACCAGGGTGAACTCGCCCTCGGCAAGAACCTCCTCGTGGCATTCATGTCCTGGGAAGGCCACAACTTCGAGGACGCCATCATCCTGTCGCAGCGCATCGTTGCTGAGGACGTTCTTTCTTCCATCCACATCGAGGAGCACGAGATCGATGCCCGCGACACCAAGCTTGGTGCCGAGGAAATCACCCGTGACATCCCCAACGTGTCCGAGGAAGTCCTCGCAGGACTGGACGAGCGCGGCATCATCCACATCGGTGCCGAGGTTGAAGCCGGCGACATCCTGGTCGGAAAGGTCACCCCGAAGGGTGAAACCGAACTGACTCCGGAAGAGCGCCTCCTCCGCGCGATCTTCGGCGAGAAGTCCCGCGAAGTGCGTGACACCTCCCTGAAGGTTCCCCACGGTGAGTCCGGCACGGTCATCGGCGTGCGCGTCTTCGACCGCGACAACGACGACGAGCTGCCCCCTGGCGTCAACCAGCTGGTCCGCGTCTACGTTGCTGCCAAGCGCAAGATCACCGACGGCGACAAGCTCGCCGGCCGCCACGGTAACAAGGGCGTCATTTCCAAGATCCTCCCGATCGAAGACATGCCGTTCCTCGCCGACGGTACGCCGGTGGACATCGTCCTGAACCCGCTGGGTGTTCCGGGCCGCATGAACGTCGGCCAGGTGCTTGAAACGCACCTCGGTTGGGTTGCGAAGACCGGTTGGAAGATCGAAGGCGAGCCGGAGTGGGTCAAGAACCTCCCGAACCTGCCTCGTGAATCCGGCCAGACGACCGTTGCCACCCCGGTGTTCGACGGTGCACGCGAAGAGGAAATCACAGGTCTGCTGGATTCCACCAACGTGACCCGCGACGGCGACCGCCTGATCGACTCCTCCGGCAAGACCCGTCTGTTCGACGGCCGCTCCGGCGAGCCGTTCCCGGACCCGATCTCCGTGGGCTACATGTACATCCTGAAGCTCCACCACCTGGTGGACGACAAGATCCACGCGCGCTCCACCGGCCCGTACTCCATGATCACGCAGCAGCCGCTGGGTGGTAAGGCACAGTTCGGTGGCCAGCGCTTCGGTGAAATGGAAGTGTGGGCGCTCGAAGCATACGGCGCTGCCTACACCCTCCAGGAACTGCTGACGATCAAGTCGGACGATATCCACGGCCGCGTGAAGGTCTACGAAGCCATCGTCAAGGGCGAGAACATCCCTGAGCCTGGCGTTCCGGAATCCTTCAAGGTCTTGATCAAGGAAATGCAGTCGCTGTGCCTGAACGTGGAAGTCCTTTCCACGGACGGTACGACGATCGAAATGCGTGACTCTGATGACGCAGTCTTTACGGCTGCGGAAGAACTGGGCATTGATCTGTCTCGCGCAGAGCCCAGCTCCGTAGAAGAGGTCTAAACAGCAGCTCTGGCTGGCGGTGCAGACCGCCAGCCAAGGCAGCTGCCTCTTTCCGTAAACCCAAGACTTCAGAATTTAGAGAACAAGAGAGAACAGGGACCATATGTCCAGCGAATCCTCCTTCGGCCTCATGCAGATCGGCCTCGCCACCGCGGAAGACATCCGCGGCTGGTCTTACGGTGAGGTCAAGAAGCCGGAAACCATCAACTACCGCACGCTCAAGCCCGAGAAGGACGGCCTCTTCTGCGAGAAGATCTTCGGCCCGTCCCGGGACTGGGAATGCTACTGCGGCAAGTACAAGCGCGTGCGCTTCAAGGGCATCATCTGCGAGCGTTGTGGCGTTGAAGTCACTCGCGCCAAGGTGCGCCGCGAGCGCATGGGCCACATCGAGCTGGCCGCTCCCGTCACGCACATCTGGTACTTCAAGGGTGTTCCCTCCCGTTTGGGCTACCTCCTTGACCTGGCACCGAAGGACCTCGAAAAGGTCATCTACTTCGCTGCCTACATGATCACAAGCGTCGACACCGAGAGCCGCCACGCGGAACTGCCGAACCTCCAGGTGGAGCACGACCTCGAGAAGAAGCAGCTCGTCGACAACCGCGACAGCGACATCGCCACGATTGCCCGCGACCTTGAGGACGAGCTTGCCCGCCTCGAGGGTGAAGGCGCCAAGGCTGCGGACAAGAAGAAGGCCCGCGACTCCGCGGACCGCCAGATGGCCAACGTCCGCAAGCGCGCGGATGCTGAGATCGAGCGCCTCGAGCAGGTCTGGGACCGTTTCAAGAACCTCAAGGTCGCCGACCTCGAAGGTGACGAAGGCCTGTACCGCGAACTGCGCGACCGCTACGGCATGTACTTCGAAGGCTCCATGGGTGCCGAAGCCATCAAGAAGCGTCTTGAGAACTTCGACATGCAGGCAGAGTCGGAGTCCCTGCGCGACACCATCCAGAACGGCAAGGGCCAGCGCAAGACCCGTGCCCTCAAGCGCCTGAAGGTTGTCAACGCATTCCTGACCACCAACAACAGCCCGCTTGGCATGGTGCTGGACGCCGTCCCGGTGATCCCGCCGGAACTGCGCCCGATGGTCCAGCTGGACGGTGGCCGCTTCGCGACCTCCGACCTCAACGACCTCTACCGCCGTGTGATCAACCGCAACAACCGACTCAAGCGACTGCTTGACCTCGGTGCCCCGGAGATCATCGTCAACAACGAGAAGCGCATGCTTCAGGAAGCTGTTGACAGCCTCTTCGACAACGGCCGTCGCGGCCGTCCCGTCACGGGTCCGGGCAACCGTCCGCTGAAGTCCCTGAGCGACATGCTCAAGGGCAAGCAGGGCCGTTTCCGCCAGAACCTGCTCGGCAAGCGCGTCGACTACTCCGGCCGTTCGGTCATCGTCGTCGGCCCGCAGCTGAAGCTGCACCAGTGTGGTCTGCCCAAGCAGATGGCCCTGGAGCTCTTCAAGCCGTTCGTGATGAAGCGACTGGTTGACCTCAACCACGCGCAGAACATCAAGTCGGCAAAGCGCATGGTCGAGCGTTACCGCCCGCAGGTCTGGGACGTGCTGGAAGAGATCATCACCGAACACCCGGTGCTGCTCAACCGTGCACCTACCCTGCACCGCCTCGGCATCCAGGCATTCGAGCCGCAGCTTGTTGAAGGCAAGGCCATCCAGCTTCACCCGCTGGTTTGTGGCGCCTTCAACGCCGACTTCGACGGCGACCAGATGGCAGTCCACCTGCCGCTGAGCCCCGAAGCGCAGGCTGAAGCCCGCATCCTGATGCTGTCCTCCAACAACATCTTGAAGCCGTCCGATGGCCGTCCGGTGACCCTGCCTTCGCAGGACATGATCATCGGTCTGTACCACCTGACCACCAAGCGCGTTGGTTCCGCAGGCGAAGGCCGTATCTTCTCCTCGGTTTCGGAAGCCATCATGGCCTACGACTCCCGCGAGCTGCACCTGAACTCCCAGGTCAAGATCCGCCTTGAGGGCTTTGTCCCTTACGCGGGCTGGGAAGCTCCGGAAGGTTGGGAGCCGGGTCAGACCGCACTGGTCCAGACCTCCCTCGGCCAGGTTCTCTTCAACGAGACCCTGCCGGAGGACTACCCGTGGGTTGAGGCTGTCGCAGACAAGGGCGAGCTTTCCCGGATCGTCAACGACCTCGCAGAGCGCTACCCGAAGGTTGTCACGGCCGCAACGCTGGACAACCTGAAGGATGCCGGTTTCTACTGGGCAACCCGCTCGGGCGTCACCGTGGCAATCTCCGACATCGAGGTGCCTACCTCCAAGCCGGCCATCCTGGCCGGTTACGAGACCATGGCTGCCAAGATCCAGGGCCAGTACGACAAGGGCCTGATCGACGACGACGAGCGTCGCCAGGAACTGATCGAGATCTGGAACAAGGCCACCAACGAAATCGCCCAGGCGATGCGTGACAGCCTGTCCCCGATGAACACCATCAACCGCATGGTGTCCTCCGGTGCACGTGGTAACTGGATGCAGGTACGCCAGATCGCGGGTATCCGTGGTCTTGTGGCCAACCCGAAGGGTGAGATCATCCCGCGTCCGATCAAGTCCTCGTACCGCGAGGGCCTGTCGGTGCTGGAATACTTCATCGCCACGCACGGTGCCCGTAAGGGTCTGGCCGACACCGCGCTGCGTACCGCTAACTCGGGTTACCTGACCCGTCGTCTGGTGGACGTTTCGCAGGACGTCATCGTCCGTGAAGAGGACTGTGGCACCGAGCGTGGTCTCATGACCGCGATCGCCGTGCCGGACTCCAACGGCGAGCTGGTCCTTGACGAGAACGTCGAGAACAGCGCCTACGCACGTACCCTCGCCGTCGACGTCGTCGACTCCAAGGGTGCGGTGCTGGCAGCTGCCGGCACCGACTGCGGCGACGTCGTCATTGCCGAGCTGCTCGCAGCCGGCATCACCGAGGTCAAGGTCCGTTCCGTGCTCACGTGTGAGTCCAAGGTCGGTACCTGTGCGCTCTGCTACGGCCGTTCGCTGGCCACCGGCAAGACCGTGGACATCGGAGAGGCCGTCGGCATCATCGCCGCACAGTCCATCGGTGAACCCGGTACCCAGCTGACCATGCGTACGTTCCACACAGGTGGTGCTGTTTCCGCCAGCGGTGGCGACGATATCACCCAGGGTCTGCCCCGTATCCAGGAGCTCTTCGAAGCCCGTACTCCGAAGGGTGTCGCACCGATTGCTGAAGCAGCCGGCCGCATCGCCATCGAAGAGTCCGAGCGCCAGATGCGCCTCATCATCACCCCGGACGATGGTTCCGAGGAGATCGCCTACCCGGTGCTGCGCCGTTCCCGCCTCCTCATCGAGGATGGCGAGCACGTCAGCGTCGGCCAGAAGCTGATCAACGGTCCTGTGGACCCGAAGCAGGTTCTGCGCATCATGGGTCCGCGTGCCGCCCAGAAGTTCCTGGTGGACGAGGTCCAGGGCGTTTACCGCAGCCAGGGCATCGGCATCCACGACAAGCACGTGGAAGTCATCGTCCGTCAGATGCTGCGCCGCGTGACCGTCATCGAATCCGGCGACTCGGATCTGCTTCCGGGTGAGCTCGCCGAGCGCAGCCGCTTCGAGGACGAGAACCGTCGCGTGGTGTCCGAGGGCCGTACCCCGGCTTCCGGTCGTCCGGAACTGATGGGCATCACCAAGGCATCTCTGGCAACCGAGTCCTGGCTGTCGGCCGCTTCCTTCCAGGAGACCACCCGCGTTCTGACGCAGGCGGCCATGGAAGGCAAGAGCGACCCGCTGCTTGGCCTCAAGGAGAACGTCATCATCGGTAAGCTCATCCCGGCCGGTACGGGCCTGCCCCGTTACACCGAGGTCACCGTGGAGCCGACTGAAGAAGCAAAGGCAAGCCTGTTCACAGGCCCCAGCGCCTTCACCGACTTCTCGTATGACGCATTGGGCGGCGACGGAGCTCCCGAGTTCCACGCCATCCCACTGGATGACTACGATCTCGGCAACGACTTCCGCTGACGCCGATCAGGGCGGGCCCTTTCGTGTCGCGTTCCGCGCCACGTAGGGACCCTGCCGCCCTGCTCTTAGTGTGCAAGTCAAGGTAAGGACCCCGTACTCAGCGAGTGCGGGGTCCTTCCCGTTTGGCGCCCGACGACGGCAGGCGGCACCCGCCGTCGTGGTTCGCTCCTTTACACCCGATTAAGGCTCTAGATCAAGCCATGCTAGAATTTTGGTAATTGTTCTGTGTGGCAGTGGATGAAGGCCGCCGCAGCATCATTTCGGTTTTGTTCTCATGATGCTGGGTGGAGCCTGTTTCCGGGTTGCGGGCTACGTGCGCAACGAATGCCGCACTTTTGCACGCCCACCGGGTCTTCGGGCCAGGGCCGCATGGACAACGCCAAAGCTCTCACGCAAACACAGGCCAACGCCTGGGCGCGGAGCAGAGATCAACCAACGGAGAACACGAAAGTGCCTACGATTAACCAGCTGGTCCGCAAGGGCCGCACGCCGAAGGTCTCCAAGACCAAGGCTCCCGCGCTTAAGGGCAGCCCGATGCGCCGCGGTGTTTGCACCCGCGTTTACACGACCACCCCGAAGAAGCCGAACTCGGCTCTCCGTAAGGTTGCACGTGTGCGCCTCAACGGTGGCGTTGAAGTTACCGCCTACATCCCCGGTGTTGGCCACAACCTCCAGGAGCACTCCATCGTGCTGGTCCGTGGTGGTCGTGTGAAGGACCTCCCGGGTGTCCGTTACAAGATCGTCCGTGGTGCCCTCGATACCCAGGGTGTCAAGAACCGCAAGCAGGCCCGCAGCCGCTACGGCGCAAAGATGGAGAAGAAGTAATATGCCTCGCAAGGGTCCGGCCCCGAAGCGGCCGCTAGTTTCCGATCCCGTTTACGGTTCCCCGTTGGTCACCCAGCTGATCAACAAGGTTCTGATCGACGGCAAGAAGTCCACCGCAGAGCGCATCGTTTACGGCGCACTCGAAGGTGCACGCGCCAAGTCCGGTGGCGACCCCGTCGCCGCCCTCAAGAAGGCAATGGACAACGTCAAGCCTTCCCTCGAAGTTCGCTCCCGCCGTGTCGGTGGCGCAACCTACCAGGTTCCCGTTGAGGTCAAGCCGGGCCGCTCCACCGCCCTCGCTCTCCGCTGGCTGGTCGGCTACTCCAAGGCCCGCCGCGAGAAGACGATGACCGAGCGCCTCCAGAACGAAATCCTGGATGCGTCCAACGGTCTCGGTGCCGCTGTGAAGCGTCGCGAAGACACCCACAAGATGGCCGAGTCGAACAAGGCCTTCGCACACTACCGCTGGTAAAACTTCCCGTACGCCGCCGGCTCCTTGAGCTGGCGGCGAACGTGTAGTCCATCCGAAAGGGAGACACCGTGGCACAGGACGTGCTTACCGACCTTAGCAAGGTCCGCAACATCGGCATCATGGCCCACATCGATGCCGGCAAGACCACCACCACCGAGCGCATCCTGTTCTACACGGGTGTGAACCACAAGATCGGCGAAACGCACGACGGCGCTTCGACGACCGACTGGATGGAACAGGAAAAGGAACGCGGCATCACCATCACGTCTGCCGCCGTGACCTGCTTCTGGGACAAGAACCAGATCAACATCATCGACACCCCGGGCCACGTGGACTTCACGGTCGAGGTCGAGCGCTCGCTGCGCGTCCTCGACGGCGCCGTTGCTGTCTTCGATGGCAAGGAAGGCGTTGAGCCGCAGTCCGAGACTGTTTGGCGCCAGGCCGACAAGTACAACGTGCCGCGTATCTGCTTCGTCAACAAGATGGACAAGCTCGGCGCTGACTTCTACTTCACCGTAGACACCATCATCAGCCGCCTCGGCGCCAAGCCGCTGGTTCTCCAGCTGCCGATCGGTTCAGAGAACGACTTCATCGGCGTCGTGGATCTCCTTGAGATGCGCGCACTGGTGTGGCCGGGCGATGCCAAGGGTGACGTCACCATGGGTGCCAAGTACGAGGTCCAGGAGATCCCCGCCGATCTCCAGGCCAAGGCTGAGGAATACCGTGCACAGCTCGTTGAGACTGTTGCCGAGGCTTCCGAAGAACTCATGGAGAAGTACCTCGACGGTGAAGAACTCACTGTCGAGGAGCTCAAGGCCGGCATCCGCAAGATGACCATCAACTCCGAGCTCTACCCGGTTCTCTGTGGTTCTGCGTTCAAGAACCGCGGCGTACAGCCGATGCTGGATGCTGTTGTCGACTTCCTGCCGAACCCGCTCGACGTCCCGCCCATGGTCGGTCACGACCCGCGCGACGAAGAGAAGGAGCTCACCCGCAAGCCTTCCGCCGAAGAGCCGTTCTCGGCCCTGGCGTTCAAGATTGCGGCGCACCCCTTCTTCGGCCAGCTCACCTTCATCCGCGTGTACTCCGGTCACGTGGAAGCAGGCGCCCAGGTGGTCAACTCCACCAAGGGCAAGAAGGAGCGCATCGGCAAGCTGTTCCAGATGCACGCCAACAAGGAAATGCCTGTTGAAGGCGCTACCGCTGGCCACATCTACGCAGCGATCGGTCTGAAGGACACCACCACGGGCGACACCCTGTGCGACGCGAACAACCAGATCGTCCTCGAGTCCATGAGCTTCCCGGAGCCCGTGATCTCGGTTGCCATCGAGCCGAACACCAAGGGTGACCAGGAGAAGCTCTCCACGGCCATCCAGAAGCTCTCCGCTGAGGACCCGACCTTCCAGGTCTCCCTCAACGAGGACACCGGTCAGACCATCATCGCCGGCATGGGCGAGCTCCACCTGGACATCCTGGTGGACCGCATGCGCCGCGAATTCAAGGTCGAGGCAAACGTCGGCAAGCCGCAGGTTGCTTACCGCGAAACCATCAAGCGCGCTGTAGAGCGTCACGACTACACGCACAAGAAGCAGACCGGTGGTTCGGGTCAGTTCGCAAAGATCCAGATCGCCATCGAGCCGATGGACACCGCCGACGGCGAGCTCTACGCGTTCGAGAACAAGGTCACCGGTGGCCGCGTGCCCCGCGAGTACATCCCGTCCGTTGACGCGGGCATCCAGGATGCACTCAACGACGGCGTTCTGGCCGGCTACCCGGTTGTCGGCATCAAGGCCACGCTGATTGACGGCGCGTACCACGATGTTGACTCCTCGGAAATGGCGTTCAAGATCGCCGGCCGTATGGCTTTCAAGGAAGCCGCACGCAAGGCGAACCCCGTTCTGCTCGAACCGCTGATGGATGTTGAGGTCCGCACCCCTGAGGAATACATGGGTGAAGTTATCGGTGACCTGAACTCCCGCCGTGGCCAGATGCAGTCCATGGAAGATGCCGCTGGCGTCAAGGTGATCCGTGCGCACGTTCCGCTGTCCGGCATGTTCGGCTACATCGGTGACCTGCGTTCGAAGACCCAGGGCCGCGCTGTGTACTCCATGACGTTCAACAGCTACGCCGAGGTCCCGAAGGCAGTTGCCGACGAGATCATCCAGAAGACCCGCGGCGAGTAATCACCGACGGATAAACCAGGATGCTGGCCCGTTCCCGGGAAAGCATTCAGTGCAGGCGCCGGGCTGTAGCCCAGGCCGCAGTCCTGCTCCTGCGCGAACAGACTCCAGGTACCAGCATTGGTCCCTGAATCTGCAATTTCACCAAATCCAAAGCCCCCAAGTAGACTTGCTGGAGTTTCTGCCGCGAAAAGCGCGGCCGAGAAGCAACTCACTTGAAATCGTTCTAGGAGGAACCTGTGGCAAAGGCAAAGTTCGAGCGGACTAAGCCGCACGTCAACATCGGCACCATTGGTCACGTTGACCACGGTAAGACGACGCTGACTGCCGCCATTTCCAAGGTGCTGTACGACAAGTACCCCACTCTCAACGAGCAGCGCGACTTCGCGTCGATTGACTCTGCTCCGGAAGAGCGCCAGCGTGGTATTACCATCAACATCTCCCACGTTGAGTACCAGACCGAGAAGCGCCACTACGCACACGTAGACGCTCCGGGTCACGCTGACTACATCAAGAACATGATCACCGGTGCTGCCCAGATGGACGGTGCGATCCTCGTGGTTGCCGCCACTGACGGCCCGATGGCTCAGACCCGCGAGCACGTTCTGCTCGCCCGCCAGGTTGGTGTTCCCTACCTGCTGGTCGCGCTGAACAAGTCCGACATGGTTGACGACGAAGAGCTTCTCGACCTCGTTGAAATGGAAGTTCGTGAGCTGCTCAGCGCTCAGGGCTTCGACGGCGACGACGCTCCGGTTGTGCGTGTTTCCGGCCTCAAGGCACTCGAAGGCGACCCGGTTTGGGTCAAGTCCGTCGAGGACCTCATGGAAGCAGTCGACAACTCGGTTCCGGACCCCGTTCGTGACCGCGACAAGCCGTTCCTGATGCCGATCGAAGACGTCTTCACGATCACCGGCCGTGGCACCGTTGTTACGGGTCGCGCCGAGCGCGGTACCCTCGCGATCAACTCTGAAGTTGAAATCGTTGGTATCCGTCCGGTCCAGAAGACCACCGTTACCGGTATCGAGATGTTCCACAAGCAGCTCGACGAAGCATGGGCCGGCGAGAACTGTGGCCTCCTGCTCCGCGGTCTGAAGCGCGACGACGTCGAGCGTGGCCAGGTTGTCGTCAAGCCGGGTTCCATCACCCCGCACACCGACTTCGAGGCCAACGTCTACATCCTTTCCAAGGACGAAGGCGGACGTCACAACCCGTTCTACTCGAACTACCGCCCGCAGTTCTACTTCCGTACCACGGACGTAACCGGCGTTATCACCCTGCCGGAAGGCACGGAAATGGTTATGCCTGGCGACAACACTGAGATGACCGTTGAGCTCATCCAGCCGATCGCTATGGAAGAGGGCCTCGGCTTCGCAATCCGTGAAGGTGGCCGCACCGTTGGTTCGGGACGTGTCACCAAGATCCTCAAGTAGTTTCTACTTGTAGATCGGTGGAGCACCGGCCGCCTGGCGTCCGGTAGCAAAGCAAAAAAGGACCCCGTCACTATCGTGGCGGGGTTCTTTTTTGTTATCGTTTATCTATCGAATGGATTAATGGCGGATTGTGGATCCGTAACTTTGCGGATCCGCAGCCCGTGCCGCTTCGTCGCCCCTGGACAGGAGATCAGGAATGTCTGGCTTCTTCGGCACCATCCTCGTTCTGTTTGCCGTCTTCGTCACCTCGTTGGTGTCCTACTCCGTAGGGAAATCGAAGGGGCGTTCGCTTTCCGAAAGGGCTGCACAGCGGGTGGTTGACGATTCCGGCGGGCAGTATCGCGCCGGCTATCTGGCCGGGCACCTGGCGGGGTGGCGCGACGCCGAGGCCCGCCGCGCAGTTGCTCTAGTGGAGGCACGGGATTTCCGCCCGCCGCATCCGGAGGGCAGCCAAACGTTCGCACCCGTCCCCGTTGAGCCCTTGCCCCCCTTCCATTGGCAGATGCCGCAGATACCGCAAGCTGCCCAGATCCCGCCAGAGGCCCAGATCCCGCAGCGTGCACAGATCTCGCCGGAGGCCCTGCGTGCGGAGCAAACGGCGCGGAAACAGAAGCGGGATCGGCAGAACATCAACGTCACGCTGTACGTGGCGAGCCTGCTGCTGGTCGCGGCTTCGGCCCTGTTCATCGGCACCAGCCTTCCGTCCGTCCTCCGATTTGCCGGCGTCTGGACCATCACGGCTGCCTTCTATGCGGCGGGTTTCATCCTCCATGCGAGGGCTCCCAGGCTTCGGCCCGCCGCGATCGCTTTCGCGGGCACGGGCCTTGCGTTGATCCCGGTGACCAGTCTGGCGATGTACAACTTCGCGTTGCATAACGGCCCCGCCGCCTGGCTGGTTACATCCGTTGTCGGGACCGTGGCCTATGTAGTCGCCGCGGTGCGGCTCGACAACAGGGTCCTCGCCTTCCTGTCCTTGAGCTTCGTTGTCTCCGCGGCGTGGTCCGGCGTGTCCATGCTGGGCGGTGCGCTCGTCTGGTATTTCGCTTGCCTGATCGGATTCGCCGTACTCCTGACCCTGATCGCCATGCGCAAACCGCGCTGGCTGCCGCCGGTCTATGTCCGGCCATTGATGTCCCTCCACCCCTATGTCGTGCCGTTCGTCGCACTCGCAGCCACTTTCGTGCCCCAACATCTGGGCAACGGCGAGTACGCGATCATCATGATGGCGTGTGGCCTGTATTTCGCCGTGATGGCGGCCCATCCCCGGGGCGCGTTCCGGCTTCAACAGTTCTATGCCGCGAGGCTCTCATTCACCGTGGCCTTCCTCGTGTTCCTTTCAGACACCGGGCTTGGGTTGCCTGAAGTGCTGCTGGCCGCTGTCGTGCTCCTTGCCCTGCAGTCGCTGTGGTCGGCATTCGACATCGGTAGGCTCGTCCGTTGGTTCCCGGGGCCCGGCACAGCCCAGGCGATCCGGCGCTGTTGGATTGATGCCGTGGTGTGCTTTGGACTCCAACTCGCGGCGGCTTTCATGGGGGCGGTCGCCATCCTGGTGCGGCATTCGGAGACCCCGGTGGGGACCCCGTTGTTCGCGACCCTTCTGTGCAGCCTGGTCCTGGCGTGGAAGCTGGGACGCCAAGCCGAGTGGCTCCCTGTCGCCGCGATTATGGTCGCTGCCCCGTTCGTCGATGAGCTGGGCGGTTGGCCGACGGCGGCACTGCTGGCCATCGTCGGCGCGTTCTGGCTGCTGCGGGCAATCGGGCCGATGGAGCCCAAGCGCAGGCTCTTTGTGTTGGCAGGGCGCATTGCGCTCACTCTCTGCGTTCCGGCAGTGACCGCCGGGGTAGTGCCGGAGAGTGCCGGCCGTCATAGCGCCGTCGTGCTGGCCTTCCTTGTCGCGGTGACGTTCCAGTTGCTGCTGGAAGCCGTGCTGATCCGCTCGGGTGTCACGACGTTCGCGCCGAGCGCTTGCCTCGCAGCCTTCGCCGGAGCGGGAATGGCGGCGATTGCTTTGCTGCTTTTGCTGGAGCAAGCGCCTGACCAAGCCCTGACGAGAGCGGCCATCGTCATTCATGTCCTTGGTGTTGCGTTGCTTGGCTGGACGTTGTTCCCGCAGGCTCCGGACCTCCCCGTTGGGCGCAGGAGAGTGGCTGAGTCCATTGCGCCGGCAGCTATTGCCTGGGCGGGGGTGTTAGCCTTCGGCGCAGTCTCCGTGGCGTTGGGAAACACGGTGTTGCTCGTTGCAGTGCTGTACTTCGGCGTCCAGGCGCTCCGCCTTCCGCGTACCCTGCACCGCCGCGGCTATTGGTGGGCCGTCCGTGTGCTTGCCACCCTGCTCGCAGGCACAGGTTATCTGCAGTTGCTGCGGGACGGCGGCGGACTGGTTCTGGCGGGGGAGGGGCTTCAGCTTGGGACCGTCGTCTTCGTCGCGTTGGCACTCCAACTGCTCCCGCCGCTTGTGGAAGCGGTCCGCGGCCCTGACCGGGGCCTCGCGACACTCGACGCAGCCGTGGTGCTGCCGTTCATGGCAGGCGCGGCCGCCGTCGTGAGCATTTCCGGGAGCTACTTCGACAGCTCCTCGGCCGGAAGCTGGCAGGCGGTGGCGACCTCAATCATCATGGCGGCCTCGGCGGTGGCGGCCGGGTTCATGCTGCGCGCGGAGGGCGCCTCGGCGGTCTTCGCGCCTTCGACGTTGGTGCTCCTGTTGCTGCTTCGCGGCGGGCACGTTCACGAGGTCGAGGCGTTCCTTGCCATCTTTGCAGTGTTCAGCGCCGTCATGGTGGCCACGGCTCCCGGGCGCACGGCGAAGGGCATCTACTTCATCGCCGCCAGGATCCTCACGGCCGCCGTTGCCGCAGTCTTGGCGCACGACGTCTCGGCCTCCGTCACAGTTGTGTCGCTGACTTTCGCAGGCGTCCTCGTGCTGCAGCACGTCATCCGCTGGCTCATGCGGAACCACTTGCAGCAGATTCCCTTCCAACAGGCGGCAGTCTGGGTGACCCTCGGCGCTCAGGCCGTGCTGCCGGCAAAGTACCTTTTGTCTGTGGTTCAGCCGGAAGCCCACGACGGCGGCCGCTGGGTCCTGCTGCTCGAGCTGGCTGTCTTGGTGGTTTCCGCTTTCGTCGCGAACCGGATCTTCACTGCCCGCGGTGCTGAATATCTGGCCATTCCGGCGTCGATTGCGGTGGTGGCGTCAGCCGGACCAGAGGTGCACTTTCCGTCCGGGACGTGGCTTGCCGAGCCGCTGCTCGGAGAGTCGGTGGTGCCCGTGGTGCTGCTCGCAATGTCACTCCTGATGACTGGCGTACGGCTGCTGCTCCACCCGGGAGGCGGCGTCCCCGAACGCTGGTTCTGGCTGGCGGCGGCGCTGGCTTTCGCAGGTGCCGGAGGGGTGCTGTCAGCCGACGTGTCGGACACCACCATGGGAATGGCGGGACTGGTATTGGCACTAGTGTGCTTCGTGGCCTCCCACGTCGAGGGAATGCCCGGCTTCTACCCGCTTGCCTCCGCCGCGAGCCTGGTCGGTGCGACGGTCTTGGCCGATTCGGTCCTCGGTGGAGCTACTGGCGTGGCCGGGGCTCAATGGGCGGACTTCCTGCCGTGGCTCGTGGGTTGCGCCGGGGCGGCGGGCCTGCTCTACGCGGCTCGCTGGTCGGGGATCCCGGGCGTGGGGTCCCAGCCCGTGCGCCGGTGGTCGCTTGCGATCGTGGCTGGAGGGGGACTTGCCTGGTCCGCAGCCGCAGGCCTATCGCATGATGACACGGCCCTCGCCGGAACCGGCCTGCTCGGCGCCGCACTGGCTGTGGCTTACCTCGAGGCACCCCGGGTGATCAGGTTCGCCGTCGCAGAGCTGGGCGCGGTGTTGGTGCTTGCGGCCGCCCAGCGGGCGGTTCTTTTCGTCCATGGCGCCAGGCCCGAGCTGTTTTGGGTGGTGCAGTGGTTTGCGGTCCTTGGTGGCGTTTTGGCAGGGGGGCGCTATTACGTTGGGAACAAAATGGAGGGCCGAATCAGGTTCGGGCTCGCCTCGGGCCTGTTGTCCCTCGGCGGCTTCCTTTCGATAGTCCCGGGCAGCGACTTTCCGGGCACTGTGCCACAGCAACTATGGGTCCTCATCGGGCATGCGGTGATACTGCTTGCCGGGCTGCTCCTCGCCGAGCGGATGTTCGTGTGGTGGGGTGCCGCGGGCGTTGCCCTGAGCGTGATGTGGGCCCTTCGTTCTTACGCTTTCGCGATGCTCGCGGTGGTCGCCTTGGCATTGATTGCCCTCGCCGTCTGGCGCCTCAACAGGACCGCACCCTGATAGCGTTGCCTCAAAGGAGGAACGCGGAATGGGAACGTTGATTTTTCTCGTCTTGGCGGTTGTCGTGGTAGCCGGGGTCCTGTGGGGAAGGAAATACTTCCGCCGCGAGATCGATCGTGCCAAGCGCATCAATCGGGCGAACAGGAAAGACTGATTTAACACGTTCGGTCCACAAAAGGGACGTGAATCAGCTCCGTCGCGCCTTGCTCAAGGACTGGTACCAGTAGTACGAGTCCTTGGGGGTTCTTTCGAGGGTATCGAAGTCCACGTGCACCAGCCCGAATCGTTGCGAATATCCGGCAGCCCATTCGAAGTTGTCCAGCAGTGTCCAGACGTAGTAGCCAAGAAGTTCGACGTCGTGGGCGATCCCGCCGGGGGCCGTGGCCCTCAAGGCCTGGCCAAGGTGCGAAGCAAGGTAGCTGATGCGATCGGCGTCGTGCACCGGGCCCGGGGTGTGGTCCGGTTCCGGGAAGCTCGCGCCGCTCTCCGTGATGAACAGGGGAGGCAAGGCTGCCCCATAGCGGTCCTTCAGCTCCCGCAGCAGGATTCCGAGGTGTTCGGGAGCCACAGGCCAACCGAATCCTGTCGTCTCGTATTCGGGAAACGCCGCCAGATGGAACGGCAGCTTGGCCATCATGTCCGAGTTGCTGCCGGGTGTGCTTCCATCGCCGCGGCCCGAGGCTACCTTGACGGGGTAGTAGTAGTTCAGGCCGTAGAAATCCAAGGGCTGGTGGATGGTCTTGAGATCCTCGTCGCGGACCTTGCCCAAGGCCCTGAACCAGGGCCTCACCTGGAGCGGCGGCTTCGGATAGCGCCCCAGGAGGATGGGATCGGCGTACACCCGGTTGAAGATGAGGTCGAAGGCCTTGGCCATGAGACCGTCTGCAAGCCGCTTGCTTGCTGGCCGGACCGGAGAGTGGACGTTGGCGACGCCGACAGATCCCTCCACACCGGCGGCGCGCAGGGCCTGGACGGCGAGGCCGTGTCCGAGCAACTGGTGGTGGGCAGCCGGCAAGGCATCGAAGAGCAGCCGCCTCCCGGGAGCATGGACACCGAGCGCATATCCCTGCAACGCGACCGAGACAGGTTCGTTCAGGGTGACCCATTGCGCCACGCGGTCACCGAAGCGGTGCGCCGCCGCAGCAGAGTATTCGGCGAACCGTTCCGCCGTCGCCCGGTTCAGCCAGCCGCCGTCGTGCTCCAACGGCAGGGGAGTGTCCCAATGGAACAGCGTCACCATGGGGGAGATCCCGGCCTTCAGGAGCTTGTCGATCAGGCGGTCGTAGAAGTCCAGGCCCTGTTGGTTGATGGGTCCCTTGCCGCCGGGTTGGATCCGTGGCCAGGAGAGGGAGAAACGGTAGGAATCCACGCCCAGGGCCTGCATGAGGGCAATGTCTTCGTCCGCCCGGTTGTAATGGTCGCAGGCGACGGCGGGTGAGTGACCGTCAACGATCGCGCCGGGCTTCTCGGCAAAGGCGTCCCAACTTGACGGTCCGCGTCCGTCTGCTGTGAGCGAGCCCTCGATCTGGAAAGCGGCAGCGGCGACACCTAAGACGAAGTCCGGCCGGATGCGGCCTGCAAGATCCCCCACAGTGGCAGAATCCTGGACAGTCATGACCCAATCATCCCGAGCACGGGAGCCGATGGCAATGCTCCGCAGGGGCCCAATTGGCTTATGCCGGGGAATTCCGGCATACTAGGTGAGTTGTTCAAGCGCTTCTTCGTGTCCCGATCCGGATAATGCCGGGTGCCAGGGTCCAAGCTGAAGCCCAAACATAACCCAGATCCCCAAAGGAATTCGGACGATTTTGCGTGGAATGCGCGACACGCCCGACCGCGGGGGTCGGTTACACCGGCAAGTTGAGGAACCCGGATCCCTCCGGATTCAGCTTGTGCGGCGGGTGGTAGCACTGCTTCAAATGCTTCGGCAGCCACATGCAACACGTAAGTGAACAGGGCAGCCCTTATTCGAGGGCAGCACAGACTGAAAGAGAGTCAGGCGACATGGCGGGACAAAAAATCCGCATCCGGCTGAAGTCATATGACCACGAGGTCATTGATGTTTCAGCGCGGAAGATCGTTGAGACGGTCACGCGCGCAGGCGCAACGGTAGTGGGCCCCGTGCCGCTGCCGACGGAGAAGAACGTGTACTGCGTCATCCGCTCTCCCCACAAGTACAAGGACAGCCGCGAGCACTTTGAAATGCGTACTCACAAGCGTCTGATCGACATCATCGACCCCACGCCGAAGGCTGTTGACTCGCTTATGCGTCTCGACCTGCCGGCCGACGTGAACATCGAAATCAAGCTGTAGGGAGGTGCTGAGAAAACTATGACCGCAACCCGTAATGTAAAGGGCCTGCTGGGCACGAAGCTCGGCATGACCCAGGTCTGGGACGAGAACAACAAGCTCATCCCGGTAACTGTCGTCCAGGCTGACTCCAACGTCATCACCCAGCTGCGCAACGCAGACACTGATGGCTATGTCGCCGTTCAGATCGGCTACGGCCAGATCGATCCCCGCAAGGTCACCAAGCCGCTGGCTGGTCACTTTGAAAAGGCTGGCGTAACTCCTCGCCGCCACGTCGTCGAACTGCGCACTGCAGACGCCGCGTCTTACGAACTGGGCCAGGAGCTTTCTGTTGAGCTCTTCGAAGCCGGTCAGAAGATCGACGTCGTCGGCACCAGCAAGGGTAAGGGCTTCGCCGGTGTTATGAAGCGTCACGGCTTCCACGGTGTTGGAGCCTCCCACGGTGCGCACAAGAACCACCGCAAGCCCGGTTCCATCGGTGGCGCATCCACCCCGAGCCGCGTCTTCAAGGGTCTGAAAATGGCCGGTCGCATGGGCGCAGAACGTCACACCACGCTGAACCTCACGGTTCACGCTGTTGACGCCGAGAAGTCGCTGCTCCTTATCAAGGGTGCCGTCCCCGGCGCCCGCGGCCAGGTCGTCCTCGTACGCACCGCCGTGAAGGGAGCCTAGTTAGATGACTAGCACTGTCAAGGTAGACCTGCCTGCAGAGATCTTCGACGTCCAGACCAACGTGCCGCTGCTGCACCAGGTCGTCGTCGCACAGCTCGCTGCTGCTCGCCAGGGTACCCACAAGACCAAGACCCGCGCCGAAGTTTCCGGTGCAGGCCGCAAGCCGTTCAAGCAGAAGGGCACCGGCCGCGCCCGTCAGGGTTCCATCCGTGCTCCCCACATGACCGGTGGTGGCATCGTCCACGGCCCGACGCCGCGTGACTACAGCCAGCGGACCCCCAAGAAGATGAAGGCTGCCGCACTGCGTGGCGCCCTGTCCGACCGCGCCCGTAACGGCCGCATCCACGTCGTTTCTGAACTGGTCGCCGGCACCAAGCCGTCCTCCAAGGCAGCACTCGCCGCGTTGCGTGCAGTCTCCGAGCGTCGGAACCTGCTCGTTGTTATCGAGCGCGCCAACGACGTTGCCGCACTGTCCGTGCGCAACCTCGCAGATGTTCACGTTCTGTACGCAGACCAGCTGAACACCTACGACGTGCTGGTTTCCGACGACGTTGTCTTCACCAAGGCTGCGTTCGAGGCTTTCATCGCTGACAAGGCAAAGAACGAGGAGGATGCCAAGTGAGTGCAGCCACCATCAAAGACCCGCGCGACGTCGTCATTGCACCCGTCGTTTCGGAAAAAAGCTACGGCCTGATCGACGAGGGCAAGTACACCTTCCTGGTGGACCCCCGCTCGAACAAGACCGAGATCAAGCTGGCCGTGGAGAAGATTTTCTCCGTCAAGGTCGAATCGATCAACACCATCAACCGTGCCGGTAAGCGCAAGCGGACCAAATTCGGCTGGGGACAGCGCAAGAGCACCAAGCGTGCAATTGTCACCCTCAAAGAAGGCACAATCGACATCTTCGGCGGTCCGCTCGCGTAGCGGAGACCACTTTAACGAGGAAATGAATTATGGGAATCCGTAAATACAAGCCGACTACCCCGGGCCGTCGCGGCTCGAGTGTAGCCGACTTCTCCGAAATCACGCGATCGACTCCGGAAAAGTCGTTGCTGCGTCCGCTGCACAAGACTGGCGGCCGTAACAACACCGGTAAGATCACTACCCGTCACAAGGGTGGTGGCCACA
This sequence comes from Arthrobacter sp. SRS-W-1-2016, assembly GCF_002009585.1. Lineage (NCBI taxonomy): Bacteria > Bacillati > Actinomycetota > Actinomycetes > Micrococcales > Micrococcaceae > Arthrobacter > Arthrobacter sp. SRS-W-1-2016. The sequence continues at coordinate 23,129 of NZ_MTPV01000062.1, forward strand.
AGCGCCAGTACCGTCTGATCGACTTCCGTCGTCACGACAAAGACGGCGTCAACGCCCGCGTTGCCGAAATCGAGTACGATCCGAACCGCACGGCTCGCATCGCCCTCCTGCACTACGTTGATGGCACCAAGCGTTACATCATCGCCCCGAACAAGCTGTCCCAGGGTGACTTCGTCGAGGCTGGCCCCGACGCTGACATCAAGCCGGGCAACAACCTGCCGCTGCGCAACATCCCGGTTGGTACCACCATCCACGCAGTTGAACTGCGTCCGGGTGGCGGCGCCAAGATGGCCCGTTCCGCAGGTGCTTCGGTTCAGCTCGTCGCCAAGGAAGGCCGTTTCGCCCAGCTGCGTCTGCCCTCCGGTGAAATCCGCAACGTTGACGTGCGCTGCCGCGCAACCGTCGGCGAGGTCGGCAACGCCGAGCAGTCGAACATCAACTGGGGCAAGGCCGGCCGTATGCGCTGGAAGGGCGTTCGCCCGACCGTCCGTGGTGTCGCCATGAACCCGGTCGACCACCCGCACGGTGGTGGTGAAGGTAAGACTTCCGGTGGACGTCACCCGGTCAACCCGAACGGTAAGCGTGAAGGCCGCACCCGCCGCCCCAACAAAGAGAGCGACAAGCTTATTGTTCGTCGCCGCCGTACTGGCAAGAACAAGCGATAGGAGCCTGGACACATGCCACGCAGCCTGAAAAAAGGTCCTTTCGTAGACCAGCACCTCTTTGTGAAGGTCGCCAGGGAAAACGAAAAGGGCACCAAGAACGTCATCAAGACCTGGTCCCGCCGTTCGATGATCGTCCCGGACATGCTGGGTCACACGATTGCCGTTCACGATGGACGCAAGCACATTCCGGTGTTTGTCACTGAGTCGATGGTCGGGCACAAGCTCGGCGAATTCGCTCCCACGCGGACATTCCGCGGCCATGTCAAGGACGACCGTAAGGGCAAGCGCCGCTAGGCGCTCGCTCTACGGCTAAGACGAGAGAAGGAAAGCAATGGAAGCCAAGGCTATTGCGCGTCACATCCGCGTAACGCCTATGAAGGCCCGGCGCGTCGTCAACCTTGTTCGTGGTAAGCAAGCGAATGAGGCTCTGGCAATTCTGAAGTTCGCCGAACAGGCAGCTTCGGAGCCGGTATTCAAGGTAGTTCAGTCGGCAATGGCAAACGCACGGGTCCTCGCGGACCGCGACGGCGTTGCCTTTGACGAAGGAGACCTCTACATCAGCGAAGCGTTTGTTGATGAAGGCCCGACCATGAAGCGGTTCCAGCCGCGTGCTCAGGGTCGCGCATTTCAGATCAAGAAGCGCACGAGCCACATCACCGTGGTAGTCGCTACCCCGGAGAAAGAGGAGGCTCGCTAAGTGGGACAGAAAGTAAACCCGCACGGGTTCCGACTCGGCATCACCACCGATCACGTATCGCACTGGTTTGCTGACAGCACCAAGGCTGGCCAGCGGTACAAGGACTTCGTTCGCGAAGACATCCGCATCCGCCAGCTCATGTCCACGGGCATGGAGCGCGCTGGCATCGCCAAGGTCGAAATCGAGCGCACCCGTGACCGTGTCCGCGTGGACATCCACACGGCTCGCCCGGGCATCGTCATCGGCCGCCGCGGCGCAGAGGCGGACCGCATTCGCGGCGAGCTCGAAAAGCTCACCGGCAAGCAGGTCCAGCTGAACATCCTCGAGGTCAAGAACCCCGAGATGGAAGCCCAGCTTGTTGCCCAGGGCGTTGCTGAGCAGCTGACTTCCCGCGTGGCTTTCCGCCGTGCGATGAAGAAGGCCATGCAGTCCGCACAGCGTGCGGGTGCCAAGGGTATCCGTATTGCTTGCTCCGGTCGACTGGGTGGCGCAGAAATGTCCCGCTCGGAGTTCTACCGCGAAGGCCGTGTGCCGCTGCACACCCTGCGTGCGAACATCGACTACGGCTTCTACGAAGCCAAGACCACCTTCGGCCGCATCGGCGTGAAGGTCTGGATCTACAAGGGCGACGTCACTGCCAAGGAACTGGCTCAGCAGGCAGCTGCTGCTCCGTCCCGCGGCCGTGGTCCGAGCGACCGCCCGGGCCGCCCGGGTGGCGCCGACCGTGGTGACCGCCGTCGTCGTACCGACCGTCCGGCAGCTGACGCAGCACCTGTTGCTGCAGAGGCTCCGGCAGCTGAAGCTGCTGCTCCCGCAGCAGAAGGAGGACAGGCTTAAATGCTTATCCCACGTCGAGTCAAGCACCGTAAGCAGCACCACCCGGGTCGTTCCGGCGCTGCAACGGGCGGCACCAAGGTCACTTTCGGTGAGTACGGCATCCAGGCGCTGAGCCCGGCCTACGTCACGAACCGTCAGATCGAGTCTGCCCGTATCGCGATGACCCGCCACATCAAGCGTGGCGGCAAGGTCTGGATCAACATTTATCCGGACCGTCCGCTGACGAAGAAGCCGGCCGAAACCCGCATGGGTTCCGGCAAGGGTTCTCCGGAATGGTGGGTCGCAAACGTCAAGCCGGGCCGCGTTCTCTTCGAGCTCGCCGGTGTCAATGAAGAGGTAGCTCGCGAGGCACTGCGCCTGGCAATCCACAAGCTGCCGTTGAAGGCACGCATTGTGCGTCGCGAAGGTGGTGAATAGAAATGGCAGTAGGGTCGAAGGATCTCGCACCCGCACAGCTGGACGGTTTCGACAACGAGCGTCTCGTTGAAGAACTCCGCAAGTCCAAGGAAGAGCTGTTCAACCTGCGTTTCCAGTCCGCCACCGGACAGCTGGAGAACCACGGTCGTCTGCGCGCGGTAAAGAAGGACATCGCACGCATCTACACCGTTCTCCGTGAGCGCGAGCTGGGCATTCGTGCCGAGGTTGCCGCACCGGTTGTGGAAGCCAAGGAAGAAAAGAAGTCCAAGAAGGCAGAAGCCAAGGCTGAAAAGGCCGAAGCCGAGGCTGGAGAGGACGCCAAGTGAGCGAACAGAAGGAAACTGTGACGGAAGCAGCAGCCAGCGCCGAACAGCGCGGTTACCGTAAGACGCGTCGCGGCTACGTTGTCTCTGACAAGATGGAAAAGACCATCGTTGTTCAGGTCGAAGACCGCGTGAAGCACGCTCTGTACGGCAAGGTCATTCGCCGCACCTCGAAGATCAAGGCTCACGACGAGCAGAACACCGCCGGCATCGGCGACCTCGTTCTGATCTCTGAGACCCGCCCGCTGTCCGCTACAAAGCGGTGGCGCCTGGTCGAGATCCTCGAAAAGGCTAAGTAATCCCGCGCCGGGCTTTGTCCGGCAGCGATATGGATTGGTGGAAGGCCCGTATTCCGGAAGGAATGCGGGCCTTTCCGCGTTTCGGTCCCTAGCATAAAACGTGCTAGGATATTGAGTTTGTATGGCGCCAGTTGTGCGTCAACAACCACCTCGTAAACAATCGTGCCGCGGCATACTGCCCCGCGCAGTTATTTCCGCAAGGGAAGCTGATGCTGGCGGCACGGGAGTTTAGGCCTGCTCTGGCAAAATCCAGGCAGGTCAAGAGACACCCCGATCAACCGTTCCGCAAGGCTCATTCCGTATGCTCCATTTCGGTCTGAGAACCGGCGCGACGCAAGGAGTAAAAATTGATTCAGCAGGAGTCGCGACTGAAGGTCGCCGACAACACGGGTGCTAAGGAAATCCTTACCATTCGCGTTCTCGGTGGATCCGGCCGTCGCTACGCAGGCATTGGCGACGTCATTGTCGCAACCGTCAAGGACGCTATCCCGGGCGGCAACGTAAAGAAGGGTGACGTCGTCAAGGCTGTCATCGTTCGTACCAAGAAGGAACGCCGCCGTGCGGATGGTTCCTACATCAAGTTTGACGAGAACGCAGCTGTGATTCTGAAGAACGACGGCGACCCCCGCGGTACCCGTATCTTCGGCCCGGTTGGTCGTGAACTCCGTGACAAGAAGTTCATGAAGATCGTCTCCCTGGCCCCGGAGGTGCTTTAGTCCATGGCTAAAATCAAGAAGGGTGACCTCGTTCAGGTCATCACCGGAGCCAAGCAGGAGCGCGGCGGCGACCGCGGCAAGCAGGGCAAGGTCTTGCGCGTTTACCCGGAGGCCAACCGCCTCCTCGTAGAAGGCATCAACCGAGTCACCAAGCACACCAAGGTCGGTCAGTCGCAGCGCGGCACCAAGACCGGTGGCATCGAGGTCGTTGAGGCCCCGATCCACGTCTCCAACGTTGCTCTTGTTGACCCCTCGACCAAGAAGCCGACCCGCGTTGGTTTCCGTCTCGAGACCGTGGAGAAGGACGGCGTCTCCAAGACCGTCCGTGTCCGCGTGTCCAAGGCATCCGGGAAGGACATCTAATGACTGAGACTCTCGAGACTCCAGCGAAGATCGTTCCGCGTCTGAAGACGAAGTACGCCGATTCCATCAAGCAGACCCTGGTTGAGGAATTCAAGTACGAGAACGTGAACCAGGTTCCCCGCCTGGTGAAGGTTGTTGTGAACATGGGTGTTGGAGATGCCGCCAAGGACTCCAAGCTGATCGACGGCGCTGTCCGCGACCTCACCCTGATCACCGGCCAGAAGCCGCAGGTAACCAAGGCCCGCAAGTCGATTGCACAGTTCAAGCTGCGCGAAGGCATGCCCATCGGTGCACACGCAACTCTGCGTGGGGACCGTATGTGGGAATTCGTGGACCGCCTCGTCACCCTCGCACTGCCCCGTATCCGCGACTTCCGCGGCCTCAACGGCAAGCAGTTCGACGGCAACGGCAACTACACCTTCGGTCTGACCGAGCAGGTTATGTTCCACGAAATCGACCAGGACTCCATCGACCGCGTTCGCGGTATGGACATCACGGTTGTCACCACTGCAAAGACCGATGACGAAGGCCGTGCGCTGCTCAAGGCACTTGGCTTCCCGTTCAAATCCGAAGACTAATAACTACGTAGTAGGTCCGGCCGCGGCTGCTTTGTAGCCCACGCGGAAACCATTACGAGGAAGGGCAAGAGCCCACAATGACTATGACAGATCCTGTCGCAGACATGCTTACGCGTCTGCGCAACGCCAACTCGGCATACCACGACACCGTGAGCATGCCGTACAGCAAGCTCAAGGCACGCGTTGCCGACATCCTGAAGGCAGAAGGCTACATCGCTGCTTGGAAGGAAGAGGAAGCCGAAGTCGGCAAGAAGCTGACCATCGACCTCAAGTTCGGTCCGAACCGCGAGCGTTCGATTGCTGGTGTCCGCCGCATTTCCAAGCCTGGTCTCCGCGTTTACGCGAAGTCCACCAACCTGCCTCACGTGCTGGGTGGCCTGGGTATCGCAATCCTGTCCACCTCTTCCGGCCTCCTGACTGACAAGCAGGCCGGCAAGAAGGGCGTGGGCGGCGAAGTCCTCGCGTACGTCTGGTAACGGGAAAGGAAGAGAATAATGTCACGTATTGGACGTCTCCCCATCACCGTTCCTGCCGGCGTTGAAGTTAAGGTTGATGGCTCTGTCATCAACGTCAAGGGCACCAAAGGCGAGCTGAGCCACATTGTAGCCAGCCCGATCGAGGTCACCCTGGACGAAAGCACCTTGACTGTCACCCGCCCGAACGACGAGCGCGCTTCGCGTTCCCTGCACGGCCTGACCCGTACCCTGATCGCCAACATGATCGAGGGCGTCACCAAGGGCTACGAAAAGAAGCTTGAAATCGTTGGTACCGGTTACCGCGTTCAGGCCAAGGGTTCTGACCTTGAGTTCGCTCTCGGCTTCAGCCACCCGGTCAATGTCTCCGCTCCGGAAGGCATCACCTTCACGGTGGAGGGGCCGACCAAGCTCTCCGTCGCTGGTATCTCAAAGCAGCAGGTCGGCGAGGTTGCTGCCAACATTCGCAAGCTGCGCAAGCCCGACCCCTACAAGGGCAAGGGTGTCCGTTACGCCGGCGAAGTTATCCGCCGCAAGGTCGGAAAGGCTGGTAAGTAAACCATGGCCATCGCAATTAACAAGAAGCGTACGAACAAGAGCAAGTCTGCTGCACGCAGCCGTCGCCAGCTTCGTATCCGCAAGCGCATCACCGGCACGGCTGTTCGTCCTCGTCTGGTCGTCAACCGCTCCGCACGCCACATCTTCGTCCAGGTTGTCGATGACAGCAAGGGTGTAACCGTGGCTTACGCTTCCACTTTGGAAGCTGACCTTCGTGCATTCGACGGCGACAAGACTGCCAAGGCCAAGCGCGTCGGCGAGCTCGTTGCCGGGCGTGCCAAGGCTGCAGGCATCGAAGCTGTTGTCTTCGACCGCGGTGGTAACAAGTACCACGGCCGGATCGCCGCCGTCGCTGACGGCGCACGTGAAGGTGGGCTGGCACTGTGACCGTTGAGAATAACGAAAAGGACATTCAGGTGACTGAAGCTGCAGCTGCTGAGGCAACTGAGACTGCTGCTGCCACCGACGACCGCCGCGGCGGCCGTCGTGGCGAGCGTGGTGACCGTGGCCAGGGCCGCGGCGACCGTGGTGGCCGTGGTGGCCGCGACGGCGGTCGCGAGGCCGAGAAGAGCCAGTTCGTAGAGCGCGTTGTAACCATCAACCGTGTTGCCAAGGTCGTCAAGGGTGGTCGTCGCTTCAGCTTCACCGCACTCGTCGTCGTCGGTGACGGCAACGGCCTGGTTGGCGTTGGCTACGGCAAGGCGAAGGAAGTTCCGGCAGCTATCGCGAAGGGCGTTGAAGAGGCTAAGAAGTCCTTCTTCCGCGTTCCCCGCGTTGGCAACACCATCCCGCACCGCGTGCAGGGTGAGGCCGCAGCAGGCGTTGTCATGCTGCGTCCGGCTTCCCCGGGTACCGGTGTTATCGCCGGTGGTCCGGTCCGCGCGGTACTGGAATGCGTCGGTATCCACGACGTTCTCTCCAAGTCGCTCGGTTCCTCGAACGCCATCAACATCGTTCACGCGACTGTTGACGCCCTGAAGCGACTGGAAGAGCCCGCTTCCGTGGCAGCCCGCCGTGGCCTGCCGCTGGACGAGGTTGCTCCTGCTGCTCTGGTGCGCGCACTCCAGAACCAGAAGGCAGGTGTCTAGTCATGGCTAAGAACCTGACTCCCTCCGACGCTCAGTTGGAGATCACCCAGATCAAGGGCGTCATCGGCGCCAAGCAGAACCAGCGTGAAACCCTGCGGTCCCTCGGCCTCAAGCGCATCGGACACACCGTTGTCCGCAGCGCCGACGCCGTGACTGTCGGAATGCTCAACACGGTTCCGCACCTCGTGAATGTAGAGGAGGCGAAGTAATGGCTGAGAACAAGACTGCCGCAGAGGCTGCCGACAAGCAGAACACTCTGAAGGTCCACCACCTGCGTCCCGCCCCCGGTGCCAAGACTGCCAAGACCCGTGTTGGTCGTGGTGAAGGCTCCAAGGGTAAGACCGCCGGTCGCGGTACCAAGGGTACGAAGGCCCGCTACCAGGTCAAGGCTGGCTTTGCCGGCGGCCAGCTGCCGCTGCACATGCGCCTGCCGAAGCTTCGCGGCTTCAAGAACCCGTTCCGGGTTGAGTTCCAGGTTGTGAACCTGGACAAGCTCAACGAGCTGTTCCCGGAAGGTGGCGCTGTCACCGTCGAGGCACTGGTTGAGAAGGGTGCCGTTCGCAAGAACCAGCCCGTCAAGGTGCTGGGCACCGGCGACATCACCGTCAAGGTTGACGTCACCGCCCACGCTTTCTCCTCCAGCGCTGCTGAGAAGATCGCAGCAGCAGGCGGAACCACCACTGCCCTCTAAGGGCTCTGGGGCTATCGCCCGCTGTGAAAGACTCCCGGTGTGGAGGGCTTCGGCCCCTCGCGCCGGGAGTTTTTTCATATGGCGCGCACCCCTCGATTGTTCGCATCGCGCATCAAACCGTTAGACTCGGGTGTTGGGTTTCAATGACCCCTTTCGACACCCTTGGACTTTTAACTCAGGAGGACGCTTGCTAAGCGCATTCGGCCGGGCATTTCGGACGCCTGATCTGCGACGCAAGTTGTTGTTCACGCTGGGAATCATCACAATCTTCCGCTTGGGAGCTTTTATCCCCTCGCCTGGTGTGAGCTACCAAAATGTTCAGCAATGTTTGTCAAGCAATCAGGACCAGGGCGGCCTCTACCAGCTCGTCAACCTGTTCAGCGGTGGTGCACTGCTGCAGGTTTCGATCTTTGCCCTGGGGATCATGCCGTACATCACGGCCAGCATCATCGTGCAGCTGCTCCGCGTGGTCATTCCGCGGTTCCAGCAGCTGTATGACGAAGGTGCCTCGGGCCAGTCGAAGCTGACGCAGTACACGCGTTATCTGACCATTGCGCTGGGCCTGCTGAACGCCACCACTTTGGTATCGCTGGCTCGCTCCGGGCAGCTGCTGCCCAACTGCCAGCTCCCGATCATCCCGGACACGAGCATCATTGCCACGATTCTTGTGGTCATCACCTTGACGGCTGGTACCGGACTCATCATGTGGATGGGCGAACTTGTGACCGAGAAGGGCGTGGGCAACGGTATGTCCCTGCTCATCTTCACGTCCATCGCAGCCGGTTTCCCGACCTCCCTTGGCGCCATCTGGAATTCCAAGGGACCGGGCACCTTCTTCACGGTGTTGGCGATCGGTCTCGTGACCGTGGCCCTCGTGGTCTTCGTGGAGCAGTCACAGCGGCGCATTCCGGTCCAGTACGCGAAGCGTATGATCGGCCGGCGCACTGTCGGCGGGACAAGCACGTACATCCCCGTCAAGGTGAACATGGCCGGCGTCGTGCCCGTCATCTTCGCTTCCTCCATGCTCTACCTGCCGGGGCTGATTGCGCAGTTCAACCAGCCGAAGGCCGGGGAGTCCATCGCCCCGTGGGTTGAGTGGATCAACAACAACCTCACCAAGGGCGACCACCCCATCTACATGGCGCTGTACTTCGTCATGATTGTGTTCTTCACCTACTTCTACGTCGCGATCACCTTCAACCCTGAAGAGGTCTCGGACAACATGAAGAAGTACGGCGGGTTCATTCCGGGCATCCGGGCGGGTAAACCGACCGCGGACTACCTGCAGTACGTGCTTTCCAGGATCACCCTCCCCGGAGCCTTCTACCTGGGCTTCGTGGCGTTGATTCCGCTGGTCGCACTTGTCCTGATCAGCGCCAACCAGAACTTCCCGTTCGGTGGCACGTCAATTCTGATCATGGTTGGTGTGGGCCTGGAAACCGTCAAGCAGATTGATGCGCAGCTACAACAACGTCACTACGAAGGGCTTTTGCGATGACGAGAATGCTGATCATTGGACCCCCGGGTTCGGGCAAGGGAACCCAAGCCGAGCGGATTTCCGGGCGCTTGGGCGTAGTCGCCATTTCCACCGGCGACATCTTCCGTGCAAACGTCAAGGGCGAAACCCCGCTGGGTATCGAAGCCAAGAAGTACATGGACGCCGGCGATTTCGTTCCGGACAGCGTCACCAACAAGATGGTCCGCGACCGGCTGAGCGAGAGCGACGTCGAGAACGGGTTCCTGCTCGACGGGTACCCGCGCACCACCGCCCAGGTGGAATACCTGGACCAGATCCTCGCCGACACCGAAGAGAAGCTCGACGTCGTGCTTCAGCTGACGGCCGACGACGAGGAACTTGTTTCACGCTTGCTGGGCCGCGCCAAGGAGACCGGGCGCTCGGACGACAACGAAGGTGTCATCCGCCACCGCCTGGACCTTTACCACGAGCAGACCGAGGCCGTCGTGGCCAAGTATGCCGACCGCGGCATCCTGACCCGAGTCGATGGCATTGGCGGCATCGACGAGGTCACGGACCGTGTGTTGCTGGCCATCGAGGCTGCCAAGGCGGTCTAGTTGCCGTATGACTCGTGAAAAGGGCGTGTCCCGCATCCGGAGTGAAATACTCCGGACGCGGGACACGCCCTTTTCTGCACCCCTCCCGGACCGCGCATCGTGAGGCCTCCGGCACGTTTGCGGCTCCGGTTTCCGGCACGGGCGCGGATGCGGGAAAATAGGGGATCAGAGGGTGATCTGCTTCTGCAGCCCACTACAAGCAGTACACGACAAGAGGAGACCATGGCGTTCGGCCAGCCCCGCATCGAATACAAGACCAACGAGCAAATGCGCAAGATGCACGAGGCCGGATTGGTCCTCAGCAGAGCGCTCGACGCGGCCGTTGAAGCTGCGAAACCAGGCGTGACCACGCGCGAGATCGACGCCGTGTTTGCGGCGGTCCTCATCGACGCTGGAGCGAAGTCGAATTTCCTCGGTTACCACGGCTTCCCGGCCACCATCTGCACGTCCGTCAACGAGGAGGTAGTCCACGGCATTCCCGGTGACCGCGTCCTCCAGGACGGGGACATCATCTCGATTGATGGCGGAGCAATCGTGGACGGTTGGCACTCCGACTCGGCGCGCACCGTGATAGTCGGTGCGGCGGATCCTGAAGACCAGCGGCTCTCGGATGTCACCCAGGCCGCCATGTGGCGTGGAATCGCTGCTTTGGCGAAGGGCAAGTTCGTGGGCGATATCGGCAACGCCGTGGATGACTACGTCTCGTCCGTACCGGGGAAACCGCTCGGCATCCTGGAAGACTACGTCGGCCACGGCATCGGTTCCGAGATGCACATGGCCCCTGACGTGTTGAACTACCGCACCACGCACCGCGGCCCGAAGATCAGGCCGGGACTGTGCCTCGCGATTGAACCCATGCTCGTCCGCGGCAGCATCGAAACGGCAACCCTCGACGACGACTGGACCGTGGTGACCACTGACGGCAAGCGTTCGTGCCAGTGGGAGCACTCGGTCGCCGTCCACGAAAAGGGCATCTGGGTGCTTTCCGCGCCCGACGGCGGTGCGGAGCAGCTGGTGCCGCTCGGCGTCGTGCCCGTTCCGATTCCCTGACGTCCGGGCCGGGAACCGATACGCAAAATCCCTGGCGACTCCGGAATTCCGGTGTCGCCAGGGATTTTGCGCATCAGGGGAGTTAGCTAGCTCTTGAGCTTGGGCTTTACGTCCTTGGTGTAAATGCCATCGAGTGTTGCCTTGAGGTCCGTCATGGTGGCCTTGACATCGCCTTGCTGGGTGAGGATCTTCGCGGCAGCCTTGGCCATTTCCTGGTCGGCGCCCGGCAGGAATACGCGGGCGTTGTCCTGCACCTTGGTCACTGCGAGCTGGTCCATGGCCGTCTTGATCTGCGGGGTCTTGGCCAGGACGGCGGTCATGTCCGCGGAGACGCGCGTAGGCATGTAGCCCGTCGCGGCGGAGAATGCTGCGGTGTTCTCCGGTTCGGTCATGAACTTCAGGAAGGTGGCAGCCGCGAGCTGGACTTCCTTGCTGACACCGCTGGGAATGCCGAGTCCGGCGCCGCCGGTGGGGCAGACGTTGGTCTCTGCCTTGGGTCCGCCCGGCAGGAAGCCGACGCCGACGTTGAACTTGGCGGACTTCAGCACGCCCAACAGGTCTCCGGTTGAGGAGATCGTGGTGGAGGTGATGCCTGCGGCGAAGTCGTCCGCGGCGTTCTTGGAGGAGACGCCGGCCCACTTGTCCTTGTAGATGGAGTCCTGGGCCCACTGCAGCGCCGCGACCGACTCGGTGGAATCGCAGTTGATGGTCCACCCGTTGGACCAGCTGCCGCCCCAGCCCCACAGGTTGTTCTGCAGGGTCCAGCCGGCGTATCCGGCGAGGGCGGGGTAGATGTAGGCGTACTTTGCGCCCGAGCTGGCCTGAAGCTTCGGGGCCCAGTCGGCGAACTCCTGCCACGTCTTCGGAGCCCGGTCCGGAAGGCCGGCGGCCTTGAAGTGGTCCTTGTTGTAGTAGAAGAGCGGCGTGGAGCGGCCGTAGGGGAGCGCCCACTGCTTGTTGGCGTATTGGTAGTCCGCAACGAGGGACTTCTGGAAGTCGTCAATCTTGACGTCCAGCTGCTTGATGAGTCCGTCCAACGGAATGATGTTGCCGTTCGTGTAGTAGCGGAACCACCAGACGTCGGAGAGCACTACGAGGCCGGGGAGGGCCGACTTTGCAGCCTGGGAGGTCTGGAACTTCTGGGCGATTTCCTCGTAGTTGGCGCCTGCCGTCACGAGGTTCACTTTGATGTCCGGGAATTTCGCTTGGAACTTGTCGATGATCGATTGCTCGACGGCCTGGGACTGCCCGGGGTGGCTGGTCCAGAAGTCGAACGAACCGGCCGGCTTGACGCCGGTGAAGTCGATGTCCGAAGGGCTGCTGCTCGCTCCGCTGCCGCTGGTCGACGGACCGCCGCATGCTGCCAGGGCTGCGGCGCCGACTCCGAGTCCTGCGAGCCCCAGGAAGTTTCTACGGTCAAGGTTCATTGCCATGGTTGGTCCTCTCAAGGATGCAAAGGTGTTGAGGTTGTGTTCGAACAGTGCGGCCGGGGTTCGGGGAGGGCCGCGGTGGATGGTGCGGTGTTGCTAGCCCGTGACGCTGCCCTGGGTGAGCCCGGCAACGATGTAGCGCTGCAACGCTGCGAAGACCAGGAGGATGGGGATGATCACCAGGACTGCGCCGGCCATCAGGATCCCCCAGCCGGCGCCGTTTCCTTCAGAGTTCTGAAGCAGGGTCAGGCCGACCGGGAGGGTCATGGTTTCCGGCCGGTCGGTGATGATGAGCGGCCAGATGTAGTCGTTCCATTCGCTGACCACCGTGACGAGGGCAACGGTGGCGATGGACGGGAGCGAGACGGGAACGACAACTTGCCACAGCCTGCGCCAATGGCCGGCGCCGTCGATTTCCGCGGCTTCGAGGATGGAGCCCGGAAGGGTCTTGAAATGCTGGCGAAGGAGGAAAGTTCCAAAGGCCGTGCCGAGTCCCGGAAGAATGATCCCCCACAGGGTGTTCTTCCCGCCGATCCCAGCGATCAGGATGTAGTTGGGGAGGATCGACACCTGCGGCGGCACCATCAGGGCCACGAGGATCACCACGAAGATGATGTTCTTGAACGGGAAGCGGACAAAAACCAGGGCGTATGCCGTCAGGATGGCCAGGATCACCTTGACCGTGGAGCCGACCGTGGTGACGATGAGGCTGTTCAGGAAGAACCGCGCGAACGGCACCGTGGTCATGGCCGTGTGGTAGTTCTCGAGGTTCAGGCCTTGCGGCAGGATCTTGAGATCAGTGGTGACGATTTCGCCCGGCTGCTTGAAAGAACTCAATACCATCCACAACAGCGGCAGGACCACCACGAGCGTGGCCACGATCAGCGGGATGTAGCCTCCGGCCAGTGTCTGGACCAGGTTTGCGCGGGAGAAGGGCTTGTCGCGCCGCGCTGGGAGATCCGGACCGCCGTCGGGAGCTTTCAGGGCCCCGACGCCGCTAGCGGGGTTTGGGCTGACGGGAGAGAGCGTGCTCATGAGTAGTGCACCTTCCGTTCGACGAACCGCAACTGGAGCACGGTGATGATGAGCAGGATGGCGAAGAGCACCACTGAGATGGCGGCGGAGTAGCCGGCGCGGTTGTAGGCGCCGAAGGCTTGCAGATACGCCTCGTAGATCAGCGTGCTGGTGCCGTTGCCCAGCGGTGTCATGATCCGGATCAGGTCAAAGGCCTGAAGCGAGCTGATCATCGTGGTGATCAGGAGGAAGAAGGTGGTGGGCGAGAGCAGCGGAACGGAAATGCTCATGAAGCGGCGGACGCCGTTGGCTCCATCAAGGGATGCTGCCTCCATGACGTCCTTCGGGAGTGACTGGAGCCCGGCAAGGTAGACGACCGCGCAATAGCCGAGGTTCTTCCAGACGTAGACGATGATGACCATCACGAGGGAGAGCTGTGGATCGTTGATCCACTGCGGGCTTTGCTGGCCGATGCCGCGGAGCATCCAAGACAGCACGCCGTATCCGGGGTCGAAGATGAACAGCCACACGAGGCCGACACCCACGCCGCTGAGGACGTAGGGGGCGAAGACCGCTGAACGCGCAAATGTGGTGCCGCGGACCTTCGCGTTCAAGGCGAGGGCCACCAAGAGGCCCAGCACCATGGAACCGCCGACGGTGACCGCGGTGAAGACGAGGGTGGTGCCAAGTACTTGCGGAGCGTCGGAGCTGGTGAAGAAGGCGACATAGTTGTCAAGGCCCACGACGGTGGCTGAGGTGGAGCCCAAGGTCCAGTCGAGGGTTGAGTAGTACATGTTGTTGATCAAGGGCAGATACGTGAACACCGCGATCAGCGCCAAGTTCGGCAGGGCCAGTGCCAGGAACACAAAGAAGTCTCGTCGGGTTCGGCCGGACCAGCGTCCCCGGCGCTGAGGGGCCGGGACAGCCTGCGCGGTGGCCGCGGGGCTGCCTGTGAGTTGTCTTGTCATGGGAGGTCTCTAACGGTTTGCAGATATCGGGGCGCGCCGGACCCGAACTATCGGGTCAAAGGGGGGCGGCTAGTTTTACCTCACCACACGGAAACACCTGTCAAGTCAAAAAGAGGGCTGTTCGCGGGATTGTTGGACAAGGCTTTTGCGCTTGTTTACTCAATGTTTCGTGGCGGATGGGCCCGTGTTTACATTCGAGGCACGACTACCGCTTGCGCCCAACTGGCTCGCAGTTGTTGTCGTTTAGACGGCTCATAACGACAACAACTGCGAGCTAGTTGGGTGGCGGGGAGCAGAATGGGCACATGACTTCCAAGATCACTGATGTGCCTGGAATCCGGGTGGGACATGTCCAACGGACCGGCGATGGCTGGCTGAGCGGGGTGACCGTTGTCCTTCCGCCTCCGGGGACGGTGGGTTCGGTGGACGTACGCGGCGGCGGGCCGGGCACACACGAGACGGACGCGCTCGACCCCACCACCCTGGTGCCCACGGTCGACGCCGTCGTGCTCACCGGCGGGAGTGCCTTTGGTTTGGTCACGGCCCACGGTGCCCAGCGATGGTGCGAAGAACAAGGACGCGGATTCGCGGTGCCCGGGGGAGTGGTGCCGATCGTTCCGGCCGCGGCAATCTTCGACCTGGGCCGCGGCGGCGACTTTGCCGCCCGCCCCGACGAAGCCATGGGATACGAAGCGGCCGGTGCGGCCGCGGCGTCGGGCGAGCACGCCGACGTCGGGCGCGGAAACGTCGGCGCCGGTACCGGTGCCGTGATCGGGCGGGGCGCGTTCAAAGGGGGAGTGGGCACCTCGTCGGTCACCTTGGACAGCGGCGTGGTGGTGGGTGCGCTCGCAGTGGTAAACGCGCTGGGGATGCCTATCGGCGCATCGTCCGGGCCGGGGGAACCCGCCAACTCCGAACCGGCTGGACCCCCGGCACTGAACACCACACTCGTCGTCGTCGCCACGAACGCGGTCCTCGACCCCGCCGAATGCAAGCGCACTGCGAGTGCCGCGCACGCCGGCCTCGCCCGGGCGCTGAGTCCTTCCCATACCCTCGCCGACGGCGACACTGTGTTCGCGCTGGCAACGGGCGCCGTCGCGCTTGACCGCAGTTCGGAACAAGCAAGGCAGGTTTCGCTCATTACCCTGCAAAGCGCGGCAGCGGACGCCGTCCGCCTTGCTGTCCTCGATGGTGTCGCGGCTGCGGAATCGATCACGACGGCGGCAGGCACCTTCCCTGCCTACGGCGCGGTTTAGCGGGATTCGCAGGGCTCCGCGGCACGGTGAAGGGTGACACCGTGCCGCTGTCTGCGCTAGCATGGGCGGATTTAACTTTCGCGCCGTCTTGGCGTAGAGTTGTCTGTTGGTTGTCTGCACAGCCACGCCCATTTAACAGGTCGCGAGTCCTGCTTCGTGGAGTGGCAGGAGCCGGACGGCCAAACAAACAAAAAACGTCCGCAGATTTTCCGGTGCCTAACCGGAGGATTGCGGCAAACAACAGTTAGCGGAGGATATGGCCAAGAAGGACGGGGTCATTGAGATCGAGGGCGTTGTGACTGAGGCGCTGCCCAATGCGATGTTTCGCGTTGAGCTCACCAACAAGCACATCGTTCTTGCACATATCTCGGGGAAGATGCGACAGCACTACATCAGGATTCTCCCTGAGGACCGCGTAGTGGTGGAGCTAAGCCCTTACGACCTCACACGTGGTCGCATCGTCTACCGCTACAAGTAATTGCTGGGCGGCAGCCTTGGGAAACCGGGGTAGTTGCCGCGACAGCTGACCAACTGCAACACGCAAAGGAACGCCATGAAGGTCAAGCCGAGCGTTAAGCAGATCTGCGACAAGTGCAAAGTGATCCGCCGTAATGGCCGGGTCATGGTGATCTGCGAGAACCCGCGCCACAAGCAGCGCCAGGGCTAATTCCCCGCAAGGGAACTAGCGCCCGAGAGGGCAAACCTGGGTTGCTAACCCACGCAAGTAAATAAAGGCAGCACAAGCTGAATCGGGACGTATTAGAGCCTGGACAGCTAACCCCCGGTCGGAGGCTGGGGCCGCACTGAAAGTGCGGGTGTACTGCCTACGACCTCCGGTTTATTCAAGGAGTACTGCCACTATGGCTCGTCTCGCTGGCGTAGACATTCCCCGCGAAAAGCGGTTGGAAATTGCGCTTACTTACATCTACGGCGTGGGCAAGACCCGTGCACACGAAACCCTGGCTGCCACCGGCATCAGCGCTGACGTTCGCGTCAAGGACCTGACTGACGCCGAGCTGGTCCAGCTGCGTGACTACATTGAAGGCAACTACAAGGTTGAGGGTGACCTTCGCCGCGAAGTAGCAGCAGATATCCGCCGCAAGGTTGAAATCGGCAGCTACGAAGGCCTGCGTCACCGCAAGGGCCTGCCCGTACGCGGTCAGCGTACGAAGACCAACGCTCGTACCCGCAAGGGCCCGAAGCGTACCGTCGCCGGCAAGAAGAAAGCCGGCCGCTAGAAATAGCAGCTGACTTTCCCCCGATAACTTTCTGTAGGAGAAATAATGCCCCCGAAGACTCGTGGCGCGGTTCGCAAGCCGCGTAAGAAGGACAAGAAGAATATCGCGCTTGGCCAGGCGCACATCAAGAGCACCTTTAACAACACCATCGTGTCCATCACGGACCCGAACGGTGCTGTAATCTCCTGGGCTTCCGCCGGTGAGGTTGGATTCAAGGGCTCCCGCAAGTCCACCCCGTTCGCTGCCCAGATGGCTGCCGAGGCTGCTGCAAAGCGCGCCCAGGAGCACGGTCTGCGCAAGGTTGACGTGTTCGTCAAGGGACCGGGATCCGGACGCGAGACCGCAATCCGTTCGCTGCAGGCCGCTGGCCTCGAGGTCGGCTCCATCCAGGACGTCACCCCCAGCGCCCACAACGGTTGCCGCCCGCCGAAGCGCCGCCGCGTCTAATTGGATTCTTGGCCTTGCCGGCCGGGTTCGCCACGGAACAGCCTGACTGTTCCGTGGCGCCCGGCCGGCAAAGCCGGAACCAAGCCGATTTCCACCACCTGTGTTGCGTCATATAGCGGATGCTCGCCGAAAGGAAACCTAAGTGCTTATTGCACAGCGCCCCACTCTGTCTGAAGAAGTAGTCTCCGAGAACCGCTCGCGTTTCATCATTGAACCGCTGGAACCGGGCTTTGGTTATACCCTCGGAAACTCCCTCCGCCGTACCCTGCTCTCCTCCATCCCCGGTGCTGCTGTAACCAGCATCCGGATCGATGGCGTGCTGCACGAGTTCACCACGGTTCCGGGTGTCAAGGAAGATGTCACTGAGATCATCCTGAACATCAAGAACCTCTCGGTGTCCTCCGAGCACGATGAGCCGGTTGTTGCATACCTGCGCAAGCAGGGCCCCGGAGTCGTCACGGCCGCGGACATCGCTCCACCGGCCGGCGTCGAATTCCACAACCCGGATCTGCACATTGCCACGCTGAACTCGAAGGGCAAGTTCGAACTCGAACTGACCATCGAACGCGGCCGCGGCTACGTTTCGGCAGCTCAGAACAAGTCCGGCGACTCCGAGATCGGCCGTATCCCGGTCGACTCGATCTACTCGCCGGTCTTGAAGGTTACCTTCCGCGTGGAAGCTACCCGTGTTGAGCAGCGCACTGACTTCGACAAGCTGATTGTCGACGTCGAGACCAAGCAGGCTATCGCCCCGCGCGACGCCGTTGCTTCGGCAGGCACCACCTTGGTGGAACTGTTCGGTCTTGCACGTGAGCTGAACACCGCAGCTGAAGGTATCGAGATTGGCCCGTCGCCGACGGACGCTGCCCTGGCAGCTGACATGGCACTGCCGATCGAGGATCTGGACCTCACCGTCCGTTCCTACAACTGCCTCAAGCGTGAGGGCATCCACACCGTGGGTGAACTCGTTGCCCGCTCCGAGGCTGACCTGATGGACATTCGTAACTTCGGTGCGAAGTCCATCGATGAGGTCAAGGCAAAGCTGGTTGAACTGGGTCTGTCCCTCAAGGATTCCCCTCCCGGTTTCGATCTTGCAGCCCGCGCCGCAGCCATCGAAGAGGACGACGCCGCGTTCAGCGACGACGAGCTCTAACAAGCAGATCTTGGCCACCGAGTCCACGTTCGGACCCGGACGGCCTTCATTACAGGAGAAATTACTATGCCTACCCCCACTAAGGGTCCGCGCCTCGGAGGCGGTCCGGCTCACGAGCGCCTGATGCTCGCGAACCTGGCAGCAGCCTTGTTCGAGCACAAGCGCATCACCACGACGGTCACCAAGGCCAAGCGCCTGAAGCCGTACGCGGAGCGCCTCGTGACCTTCGCCAAGCGCGGCGACCTGTCCTCCCGCCGTCGCGTGCTCGGCCTGATCAGCGACAAGGGCGTTGTCCACGAGCTGTTCACCGACATCGCCGGCGCCGTTGCCAACCGCGATGGTGGATACACCCGCATCACGAAGATCGGCAACCGCAAGGGCGACAACGCTCCCATGGCTGTCATCGAGCTGGTTCTTGAGCCGGTTTCCCCGAAGCAGGCTGTAGTTGCCGAGGCAACTGCTGCTGCCAAGAAGGACGCTGAGAAGGCTGCTCCGGCCGCCGAAGAAGCCGCTCCGGTTGCTGAGGAAGAGGTCGTTGAGGCTGAAGCCCCCGAGACCGAAGCCGAAGCTCCCGAAGCTGAAGCTGCTGAAACCGAAGAGGCTCCGGCCGCTGAGGAAAAGAAGTAATTCACTGAATTCTTCACAGTAGACTTAAGTCTATGAACGAACGAAAACCCGCTGCCCCCGTTTTGGGGGGCGGCGGGTTTTTACGTGTCCGGATGGATCTCTCGTACGACGGGTGCCCTTTCAACGGGTGGGCCGTTCAGCCCGGTCTCCGGACCGTGCAGGGTTCGTTGGAAGAGGCGTTGGCGCTGATCGTGCGGCGTCCTGTGCGGGTCACCGTGGCGGGGCGGACCGACGCCGGTGTCCACGCGCGAGGACAAGTGGCGCACTTTGATCTGTCCGAGGCCGAGTGGGGCGGACTGCCGAGGGGCCACGAGATCGACCCCTCTGCAGCGCTGCTGCGGCGGCTTCGCGGAGCCTTGAGCCGGGTCCTGCTGGATGAGACCGGCGCCATTGAAGTCCACGACGTCGGACTGGCGCCTGATGGTTTCGATGCTCGCTTCTCAGCGTTGTGGCGCCGCTACAGCTACCGGATCGCCGATGGCGCCGAGCGCTGGGATCCTGTCCTGCGCAGGCTGACCCTTTGGCACAAGACTGAGTTGGACGAGGACGCGATGAACGGGGGAGCCGCGGCGCTGCTCGGGCTCCAGGATTTCCGCGCGTACTGCAAGCCGCGTGAGGGAGCCACCACCATCCGCGAGCTGCAGCGGTTTGAGTTCGTCCGCGGCAGTGACGGTGTGCTGGTGGCCAACGTCCAGGCGGATGCCTTTTGCCACAACATGGTGCGCGCCCTGGTGGGATCGGCATTGCGGGTGGGGGAGGGACTGGAGAGTCCTGAGTGGTTGCATGAACGTTTGCTTGCCGGCGTGAGGGATGCCAAGTCGGTGTTGGCCGCGCCGCACCCCTTGGTGCTTGAGGAAGTGGCCTATCCCTCCGACGACGAACTATTCGCGCGAGCTGAGCTGACGCGGGCTCGGCGGGAGTAGGTTTGGGGCCGGATGGTCGCTTCCGGGACGGCCCGGCGGTTGGCCGGGGCTTGGACGTTGGACGGCCCCCTCCCGGCTCTGGGCACCGTGGAGGGGGCCTGCGATGACCGCCTGCGGTTCTGGGTTCGCGGGTGGTCGGTCAATAGCGCCCCAGATGCGCTGGTCCTAGGAGTTCAGAGATGCCTAGGGTACTCCGAGTGCCACTTTCACGGCGTTGGCCAGGCCACCGATGAATCCGTTGAGGGCGAGACCAAAGGCACCAACGCCCACGACGATGACTACAGCGATGAATCCGACCAACATCGAGTACTCGGTGGCTGTGGCTCCGCGTTCCTTTGCGAAGAACGAGATGAGGCACTTGAGCTTCCTTTTCATGATGACCGATCTTTCAGACGATGTGCGCCGGTGCTTAGGAGAAGGCTGCGATAATCTTCATGACCGCTGGACCCAAAAGGATGATGAACAGCGTGGGGAAGATGCAGAAGATTAGTGGAAACAGGATCTTCACCGGGATCTTCATGGCATGCTCCTCCGCCGCCTGCCTGCGCTTGGTTCGCATCTCTTGTGCCTGGGACTTAAGG
This sequence comes from Arthrobacter sp. SRS-W-1-2016, assembly GCF_002009585.1. Taxonomy (NCBI): domain Bacteria; kingdom Bacillati; phylum Actinomycetota; class Actinomycetes; order Micrococcales; family Micrococcaceae; genus Arthrobacter; species Arthrobacter sp. SRS-W-1-2016. Next base: position 43,594 of record NZ_MTPV01000062.1, read on the forward strand.
ACTTTGGCGATTGCGATACCGTAGGCATCCGCCTGGACGACCGCCCTGATGAAGCTCCGAACGTCGGGTACATCCACGCGCTGGGACATATCCAGGTAGGCGTCCTTGCGGCTCCGTCCCACTTGGATGTCCTGCAGTGTCCGGATGAATTCATCGGCCAGGGGACCCCGCCCATTTTCGGCAGCACGGGCCATCGCCGCCTCAAAACCGAGCCCCGCCTGGACAGCAATCAGCATCTGGTCCAGTGTGTTTGGCAGTTCCAGGCGGATGGCAGCCCGACGTTTTTGAGCATTGGACCTGATCAGTAGATCCGGTACGAAGTAGGCCAGCGCAATGACGCCGAGGCCAAGGAGGAGACGGCCGACTGATCGATCTCCGAGGAACAGGACGAGACCGAGCACGGCGCCGCCGAGTGCCAAGAGCGGTTTGACCATCAGGATCCGCCCCAGCGGCCAATCCTTCGGCCGTCCCGCGCCGGCCAATTGCATGTCGAGCCAGGCCACGTAACCGTTCGGCGCAAGTTGTCGTGAAAATGCCGTCAATCGATCCCGTGCGTTGGCAGACTGCGGCGCGGCTGCCGCGCGGGCCCCCAGATTGGTGCGGATATTGCGAAGGCCTGCCCTGTCGCCGGTGACGACGAGCCAGACCATCCAGGATACGGGCGCCACAATGGCCAACATGGCCGCATAAGCGATGGGTTGCATGGTGAAATCCTCCCTAGTACTTCGGCTTGATGAGCCGGTTCAACCACAGCGCACCCAAGCTGAGCATGATGATCGCGACGGCAAGCATGATGTAGCCGGGCAGTGTTGACGTAAAGACATGGGCGTAACCCGGGTTGAGGAACTGCAGCAGGATGAACATCAAAACCGGCAGCGCGAGCAGCACCAGCGCTGACATCCGGCCCTCAGCGCTCAGCGCCTTGACCTGCCGGCGGATTTGGTTGCGGTCACGAATTGTTTCACCGACGTGGTCCAAGACTTCGGCCAAATCCCCGCCGACTTCCCTGTGAATTTCGATCGCTTGGGCTATCCAGCCGAAGTCTTCGCTCCTCGTCCTCATTGCGACGTCGCCCAGCGAACCTCCTAGATCCCGGCCGAGTCGGGTTTCGTTGACGATCCTGCTCATCTCTTCCGCCATGGGTGCTTCGCTCTCCTGGGCAGTGGCGTCCACTGCCCTCAAGAGGCTGTGCCCGGCCCTCATCCCGCCGCTCATCATCTGAAGGGCGTCGGGTATTTGCTCGTCGAATTTCGCCGAACGCCTGGATATCAGCAAGCTGAGAAGACAAGCGAGAGAAACGATGGCAGCGAGTGCCATGAGGAGCGCAAAAACGAGGCCACCCAACATGAACCCGATGGTGCCCGCAAAGACGGTCGCGATACCAGCTATCAGCACGTAGTCGGCTGGTTGCTTCTTCAGCCCGGCGGCATCCAGTTTCACTTGGGAGAGATAGCCGCCCGAGCTTGGGTGAATGTGGGTTTGGATGGCATCTCGCGCGCCGTCAGTAATCCGCGTCAATGTGGACGTGTGAAGCGCCGAATCGGGGCGCCGCCTCTCGACGTCGAGCCTTCTTGACTTGAGTACCACTAGCACCAGGAGAAGCAATGCGAGGTACACCAGGCCTAGCCCCGCGGCCAGCCAAATAGTCTGGATTCCTGCATCGCTCATCGCAGTCCTCCCGACAAGTGGGCCCCGAATACTGCCGGAGAAATGGAAATACCGAGTTCCGCGAAACGGTCGGTGAATCGGGGACGCACTCCGGTGGGGACCGGCTTGCCGAGGAACCGGCCGTTGGCATCCACTCCGGCCGAGTAGTCGAAGACGAAGGCGTCCTGGAGAGTGACGATATCGCCTTCCATGCCTTGGACTTCGGTGATGTGCGTAACCCTGCGGGTTCCATCGCGCAAGCGGCTGATGTGCACGATCAGGTTGACGGCGGAGGCGACTTGCTCGCGGATAGCCCGAAGAGGCAGGTCCATGCCGGCCATCAGGACCAGAGTCTCCAGGCGGGCAATTGCATCGCGGGGTGAATTGGCGTGCACCGTGGAAATGGAACCGTCGTGGCCGGTATTCATGGCCTGCAGCATGTCCAAAGACTCCCCTCCACGGACTTCGCCCACCACGATGCGGTCCGGCCGCATGCGGAGCGAGTTCCTCACGAGATCCCGGATGGTGACTTCACCACGCCCTTCGATGTTGGCGGGCCTGCTCTCAAGACGCACCACGTGCTCTTGCTGCAGTTGCAGCTCGACGGCATCTTCAATGGTGACGATTCGGTCCGTCGCCGGGATGAAGGAGGATAGGACATTCAACAGCGTGGTTTTACCAGTACCTGTACCGCCGGACACAATGATGTTCATCCGGGCTACGACACAGGCGCTGAGTAGTTCGGCCATTTCCGGAGACAGGCTGCCAAACTCGATGAGTTTATTGACTGTCAGGGCCTCGCGGCCGAATTTCCGGATGGTCAGTGAAGGACCATTTACGGCAAGCGGAGGGATAATTGCATTCACGCGGGAGCCGTCGGCCAGCCGTGCATCCACAAGCGGAGACGACTCGTCGATTCGGCGACCAACCTTGGACACAATGCGCTCAATGACCCGACGCAGGGCTTCATCCGAGGAGAACCTGGCTTCCGTTTTATACAGTTGCCCATACCGTTCCACGTAGATGCTGTTATAGCGGTTGACCATGACTTCCGTAATTTCCGGATCGTCGAGGAAACGCTGTATGGCGCCGTGCCCCAGCACGTCGTCGATGATTTCGGCCGTGAGGCGTTGCCGTTCGGCGGAAGTCAGGGGAACCTGCTCCTCGTCGACAACAACTTTCAGCTCGTCGCGGACATATTGGTGCAGTTCCGCCTCATCCAAGGAGGAATCCGAGAGCCTGGAGCCGAGTCGTTCGAACAGGGTCTTGCTGGCTCGCTCCTTGAGGTCGCTGAGAGCTTCACTGGCAAGGATCGTCGACGACGCGTTTTCCTCGGAGTGGGCCATGGCATTTGAGGACTCTGCCGCTTTCACTTCTTGGATGCGGCCGAGGGTCGTCGCTATTGGCACCCCCGCATCCGGAACCGCCGCCGCATCCGGTGCGGCGCCGGAACCGGTGCCGAACCGATGGCTTTCGAGTCTGCGTGAGAGGTTCACCGGACAACCGCCCTTCTGTGCAACTGCTTGTGTGATCGCTCATCCCAATTGGGCCTAAACCGGTTCACCAGCAGGCGCAGGCCCTTGGTGGCGGCATCTCGCGCCCCGTCCTGGAGGAGCGGGACGCCTTTGTTGGTGGAGAAGGGAAGTGTCCTGGATCGCGGAATGGCAACATCCACCGGAACTCCGATGGTCGCTTCCACGTCCGAAAGGACCAGGCCGCTCTTGGGATCGGCCATGTTCAGCACGACGTGCCGGTACTGCGGGAGCAGTTGCAATTCTTCGAGAATGTTCAAGCCCGTCCGCAAACCGCGGATGCTCGGAATATCCATCCCGCATACCCACACGGCATCCGTGGCACTTTCCAGCGCCGCGAGGACATGCTCACCCAGCCCGGGAGCGGTGTCGATCACGACGTATTGGAATTCCTGACGAAGTTGTTCGAGCAATCTAGACACGTGCTGGGCCGTGATCCGATCCATTTCCACTGGATTGCGGGGGGCACACAGAGCATAGATACTCGCGGGGTGGACACTCAAGTACGTCTTGAGCACCATGGAGTCCTGGCTGGCCGGACCAAGCACCGCGTCGGTGATGGTACGTTCAGGATGCAAAAGCAACCCGCTGGCTACGTCACCAAACTGAAGGTCCAGGTCGACGATCACCACGCCCATCGGAGCCATGGTCCCGAGACCGACCGCCAGATTTGTGGCTACCGTTGTCTTGCCCACGCCACCCTTAGGCGACATGACGGCGATGATTCGGCCGCCGGAAGCCTGGGATGGAGCCTCGATGGCGTTGGGGGCCAGCCCCCTTCGCCGGCCGGCAGCGGCGAGGCTTGCCCGCTCCACCATCACGCGGATGGAGTCTGAGTCCGCCGCAGGGGAGAGGATGTCCCGCACGCCTGAGCGCATTGCAGCAAGAACCAGCGATTCGCTCTGTTCCGCGGCCAGTACCACACTGATTTCCGGGAATTGGAGATCCAGCAGGGAAGCGTGCTTGAGGGAATCATCGATTTCCAGGCCTGGTCCCAAAATCAACACCTCGGGAGGCTCTCCGAGGAGCTGATCCAGGATCTCGTGCGGTCCAGCCGGCAAGAAGTCGGCCTGGAACCATTGGAGGCTTCCGCTCATGCCGGCAGTCGCGGACCGAACCCGCCGTTCGAAGTCAAGGTCCGGGGTGATGAGAACGAAGCGACTCATTTGAATACACTTCCCCGGTCCATGATTCCGGTTGCCCCTGCTACGGCATCCGAGGGCTCTTTGCTCAGGTAGACCGTGCCGAATTCCGCTGCATAGACGATCTTCTGGACATCGACGGCGGATCGTGCCACCGTCACGAGGTAACCGCTGTTCGCGTTGGTGTTCTTGTTGGCGTTCAGTGAACCACTGGTTCCCTGGGACGCCGTGCTGCCGCTATCTGAAATTGCTCCAGTGTCGTCCTGTACAGCGGTGACGAGGACCTTGTGGAAAGTAAAGCTCGTCTGATCGGGTGCGCCGGCTTTGTCGTCGGCTTTGAAGGACAACATCATGCCGACAGTGTCTCCAGCGGCTATATGGCCACCGACTACGCGTTCGATTGGAAGCTTGACAGTGACTTCCTGAAGCCCGGTGGGTACTTCCACCCGACCGGGACCGGCCAAGCTGTTCGGATCCACCATGCGGGATGCGAGCAATTGCTCACCTGGCATGAATTCGATTGAAGAAACCTTGGAACCCAGATCACTAAGGCTGGTGACACTATCGGCTGCAACTGCCGACTTCGGCACAGCCTTCTTGATGACGGAATCTCCGAATTTAGCGGTTGGAGTGCCGCTGGGGATCTCTTTTTGGATGACGTAGACGTCTTGAGTCTCCGTATTTGCCAGAGCGCGCTTGTCCGCACCTTGGACGTAGAACACGAGCATCACTGTTCCGATGATGGCTACGACAAGCGCAGCGATGCCTCCCAGTAGGCGAGTTTTCACTTCTTCTCCTATTCATGGTGCGACGCGGTGGAACCGTGCGCTATTTGATGAGTTGTACCTGGTAGGTGCCAAGGTTCTGACCTGCTCCACCGCTACCGCCGAAGTCGCTGACGGTTGCGAACTTGACGAATTGACCAATGACGCAGCGATCGTTTCCACCGGGACACGCAAGCTTGGCGTTGCCGCTGCCCAGAGCAGCAGCTGTGTTGTCGTATTCGTAGACACCGCCATTGCCGAACTTCCAGCCGACGATGTTGAAAGTGGCGTAGCCGACGATGTGGAAGGTTGCGTTGTTTCCGGTGCCGGAGGAAGTATCAAAGACAGGGAAAGCGACTTTGACTGTGCCGCCACTGCTCAAAACATTGATCCAGCCCTGCAAGATGGTGGTGCATTGGGTGGGTGGGTTGTTGCCAGGATCTGATCCGGCCATGTTGCCGGTGGAAGTGACCGCGTAGCAGTCCGAATCGGGATCCGTTAGCCAACCCCACCCTCCAGGAACTGTGATGCCTGAGGGGTTGGTGCAGGTGGTGCCGGGTTTCCAAGAAACCTTCTGCAGGGTCCCCGTAGCTACGGTTGCACTCAAGTCCCAGCAACTGTTGGAGAAAGCCAGCGGGAACGCCCCACCTCCGCTCGGGGGCGACCAAGAAGCGGTAGCTTTCGCTCCAACGGTGACCGGAGGTGCGTTCAACGCACTGGAAAACAACTTGCTCAAGAATCCGGCGTGTGTGGTTCCGTCGATGGTCGAGGTGGTGACTGTGACCTGATTGGCCACGCTCAAATCCACCGACTGGACGTTGGATACGCCGTCGTTTGAGTTCTTATCAGCGAGGGGCTTGGCGGCGGCGTTGGCGGCACTTTGAGTGCAGCCTCCACTGGCGGCACACAGTTGTCCAGCGGCAAGTGCCCCGGCGTCCGCTCCGTTTTGCAGCTGCGCCCGTTCTGCGTAGATCTGCCCGACGTCCACCGCCATGGCGCCGACTCCGATGAGGACAAGCATCATGAGTGCCACCATGACGCCAGCGACACCGCGCTCGTGGTTCCGACCCCTGATTCTGTGCTTTAGCCACCGCATTGCATGGCCCCTTTTCCAGTGACGGTGATCGACGGAGTGAAGAAGCCGGTGAGCGATGGCGCATTGAAGGTCACCGTGGACTGGACGGTCGTTGTGGCTCCTGGTGGACACGAACCCGAAAGGCCAACGTTGCTAGGCGAGAGGCTGATGCTCGGCGCTCCGGCAACAGCCGCGGATTGTGCCTTACTGGTGTTGTTCGTGATTGCCATGGTCCGGGCAGCTTCGCGGGCTGCCTGGGTGACGGAAATTTGTAGGTTGTAAAAATAGGAGAATTCGATGATCGCCGCAACCAGAAGCAGGAGGATTGGCGCAATGAGCGCAAATTCCACAGCGACGGCCCCGCGTTCTCCCTTTTTTCTTTCTTTTCGGCGGATCATGTTATCCCCCAGAGGATTAAGCAGCTTCAGGATTCAACGTAGTGGGGAACAATAACTTCCCTGAAACGGCGGTGCCGCGCCCGCGTTGAGCGGACGCGGCACCACAAAGGTTTGGCCTTGAACCGGAATGGGACTGCTAGGAGTGCCATCCACCTACGGTGCCGGCCAGGTTGTTGTACCACGTGTTCAGTGCGCCGCCGAAGGCGGTGACGCCCACGATGATGACGAGTGCGATGAAGGCTACAAGCAGCGAATATTCAGTTGCTGTTGCACCCTTTTCGGAGGTGAGCCGGTCTTTGACGCCGGCGACGAAAGCAATGACGGAAACCATGAGAGATGACATTGGAAAACCCTTCCCAGATAAGTGAATTTGTCTACGAGTACCCACCGCTCACATATCCCGTTTAGCGGTTCGGATTTCGATAGGACAAGAATTGCCCCTGGGAGGGTTAACAAACAATGCGTAGAGGTACTCGTCTTTTTCAGTGCGGCTAGCCCTGACTACTCGAAGCGCGATCCTCGGGTACTCGGTTTTCCTGCCTAAGTACTACTCAGGCGCCGGCACGGACGGGGTTCCAGTGAACTGAGGGGAACCTGGGAAGATTGCCGAGCCTTACACGGCGAGTAACACCACTCCAATTGCTGCGGCGAGCATGGCAGGTCCGTGAGCTACTTCAGCTGGCTTGATTCCGCGCTTCAGGCGCAACATCAACACCGTCATCACCCCGCCCACCACGAACCCCAGCAGGCTCCCGTAGACCAGCTGGGTCCAACCCAAGTAGCCCAAGTACATTCCGAGTGGTGCTGCGAGCTTCACATCGCCCATTCCGAGGCCTCCCGGAGAAATTAATCCAAGAATTAAGTACCCGAGGAACAAAATGACACCGCCGGCGGCCGCGCGGAGGAGCCCAGGCCAGTCCGGAAGCAGCGCGGCGGACGTAGTTAACAGCACTAAACCTCCTGCGAGGAGGGACAGTACCAGTGGGTTCGGGAGTAAATGGTGGGCGACGTCCAAGCGTGACAGCTGTACTGCAAGCACCGCTAAGAGGAGATAGGCGGGGAGCGTCGGGGAGAGACCGAACCGGAGCGCCAAGAGGACGAACAACACCGCGGTGACCACCGCCGTCGTGATCCTCACGGTGCGGGAGGAGAGCTGGCCAAGCCGCGGCAGGGATCGGGCTATCAGAACCTCTGCCAAGGGGCTCGTGAGCAGCCCCAGGAGCCCGAAGGCGGCCACAAGCAAGGGCTCGGCGGCAGTTGCTGGCATGGCATCTCCTGGGGGCTCAGAATGGGTCTCGGCTGTTCACGCTGGTTGCCAGCCTATTTTGACCCGGGAGCTCCTAGCCGCTATTGTTGATAGTCGTTGTGCGTGTCCTTTCTCGATGACACATGCCCGCTTGGGGATCCAGTTGCAGGATCGTTAACTCGACAGGCATATCGAGACTTCGGGATGACTGGTACATAGAGCCCTCACCTCTGCTCCGGTAGCGCATACCTAGTAGGCACACGCTTCAAGCGTGCCGCCTAAAACATGAACGCCAGAACAAGAACGAGGCAAAACCGTGCGTACGTACACCCCGAAGCCCGGCGATATCAACCGCCAGTGGCACGTCATCGATGCCACCGACGTTGTCCTTGGTCGTCTTGCCAGCCAGACCGCAACACTGCTGCGCGGAAAGCACAAGCCGACCTTTGCGTCCCACATGGACATGGGCGACTTCGTCATCATTATCAACGCTGAAAAGGTTGCCCTGACCGGCGCCAAGCTGGAGCAGAAGCGCGCATACCGCCACTCCGGCTACCCGGGCGGCCTGACCTCCGTCAACTACGCGGAGCTCTTGGAATCCAACCCGGTCCGCGCCGTGGAGAAGGCCATCAAGGGCATGCTCCCGAAGAACTCCCTCGCTGCACAACAGCTGGGCAAGCTCAAGGTTTACCGTGGTGCAGAGCACCCCCACGCAGCCCAGCAGCCCAAGACTTTCGAAATCACCCAGGTCGCCCAGTAGTCCTGGCCACCAACCAACTTTTAATCAAGGAGAATCGTGGCTCAGAACGAAGAACTGACCACCGAGGCCGTTGTGGCTGAGGAAAACCTGACCAGCTACACCTCGGAGAGCGGTCCTGCAGAAGCAGAAGCGCCGAAGAAAGAGCGTCCGGCACTGACCGTTTCCGGCGCCGCAGTTGGCCGTCGTAAGGAAGCCGTTGCACGTGTTCGCATCGTGCCCGGAACCGGCAAGTGGATCATCAACGGTCGCGAGCTGGCCAACTACTTCCCGAACAAGCTGCACCAGCAGGACGTCAACGAGCCCTTCAAGATCCTTGATCTTGACGGCGCTTACGACGTCTTTGCACGCATCCACGGTGGCGGCATTTCCGGTCAGGCCGGCGCACTGCGTCTCGGCATCGCCCGTTCACTGAACGAGATCGACACCGAGAACAACCGCGCCACCCTGAAGAAGGCCGGCTTCCTGCGTCGTGACGCACGCGTCATCGAGCGCAAGAAGGCTGGTCTCAAGAAGGCGCGCAAGGCTCAGCAGTACTCCAAGCGCTAAAAATGCGCTTACCCGTGGTGTTGCCGCTGGCGCGACATCACCACGGGGCCCTGAGCGCGTTTTAGCGCTCGGATCCACAAGCGCTAAAACCGCTTGCACGCAAGCCCGTCCCGCCATTTGGCAGGACGGGCTTTCGTCGTTAAACAACCGGGTTTCGTTGGTCACTAAGAGCGCCGAAAACGGAGCAGTCCGGCCTCGCCCCCGACAGCCGTCGTCTAGACTGGGACGCGATGGCTAGATTATTTGGAACAGATGGCGTGCGTGGTCTCGCCAATGGATTGCTCACCGCGGAGCTTGCTCTTCAGTTGGCCCAAGCAGCAGCAGTGGTCCTTGGCCACGAGCGTGCGGCCAACGGAACGCGGCCCCGTGCCGTGGTCGCCCGGGATCCGCGCGCCAGCGGGGAGTTTATCGCCGCAGCTGTGGAAGCCGGGCTTTCGAGTTCCGGCATCGACGTGTACGACGCCGGTGTACTGCCCACACCCGCGGCGGCCTACCTCATCGCCGACCTCGACGCCGATTTCGGGGTCATGATCTCGGCCTCGCACAACCCGGCACCGGACAACGGCATCAAGTTCTTCGCCCGAGGCGGCCAGAAGCTCCCGGACGAAGTGGAGGACGCCATCGAGGCCCAGCTCGGCAAGGAACCCGCGCGTCCAGTGGCCGGCGACGTCGGCCGCATCCAGCGTTTCTCGGACGCCGAGGACCGTTACATCGTCCACTTGCTCGGCACCCTGCCGCACCGCCTCGAGGGTCTCAAGGTTGTGCTGGACTGCGCCCACGGGGCGGCAAGCGGCTGTTCCCCGCAGGTCTTCGCCAGCGCCGGCGCCGAAGTTGTGGTGATCGGCGCGGAACCCGACGGCCTGAACATCAACGACGGCGTCGGGTCCACCCACCTTGGCCAGCTCAAGGAAGCGGTGGTCAAGCACGGTGCCGATTTCGGCATTGCCCACGACGGCGACGCCGACCGCTGCCTCGCCGTGGACCACGAAGGCAACGAGGTTGACGGTGACCAGATCATGGCGATCCTGGCCCTCGCACTCAAGAAGTCCGGAAAGCTGAAGGACGACGTCCTGGTAGCCACCGTGATGAGCAACCTCGGACTCAAGATCGCTCTGCGGGATGCTGGAATCACCCTCCGCGAGACCGCGGTGGGGGACCGGTACGTCCTGGAAGCAATGCGCGACGGCGGCTTCAGCCTTGGTGGAGAACAGTCCGGCCATGTGATCTTCTCGGATTACGCCACCACGGGAGACGGCGTCCTGACCGGTCTGCAGATTGCCGCCCAAGTGGCCGGTACCGGCCGAACCCTCAAAGACCTTGCCCGTGCCATGACCAAGCTGCCGCAGCTCATGATCAACGTGAAGGGCGTGGACAAATCGCGCGCCGCCACCGACGAAGGCGTTGCCGCCGCGGTGGCTGCCGCCGAACTCGAACTTGGTGATACTGGCCGGGTGCTCCTGCGGCCCTCGGGTACCGAAGCGCTCGTGCGCGTGATGGTGGAGGCAGCGGACATGGAAACCGCCACCCGCATATGCACCGAACTCGCCGGCGTCGTCGAAGACCGCCTCGCCATTCCGCACGAACTGGCGCTCTAGCCCCAACGCCGCAAGACCAAACAACTGTGGCCCGTCTCCCTGGGGAGACGGGCCACAGTTGTTCACGTGCCCGATGGTCAATCAACCGCTAGAGATAGCCCGGCGCCGCTTCGAGTCCGAAGTACTCCTCGAGGGTGCCGATGCCCCGCTTGCTCATATCCGTAGCAGCCTCGACCCCGATAAAGCGCAAATGCCACGGCTCGTAGTAGTAGCCGGTGACGTCATTGAGCATCCAGGGGTACCTGACAACAAATCCGAACTTGTACGCGTTGGCCTTGGCCCACACGGCGGCAGGTTGATCAGCGAAGCAGGGCTCGAAGCTGCACGCCCCGCCGCCGTCGCCGATATCGAACGCCCAGCCAGTCTGGTGCTCCGAGAAGCCGGGACGTGCCGAGGCCGTGTCCGCCGAGGCCTGTCCGCGGGTGCTTGCATAGCCGTTGTACGTGGCGGTCTGGGTCTGAAAGGAACGGTAGCCGGACGCCAGGGTCAGGGTCACCCCGGCCGAGGTGGCTGCGGCAAAGAGCTTTTCGGCCGCTGCCGCGGTGGTGCTGTTGAGCAGGGACGCCTCTCCGCTGACTGCGAGTTGCACGCGGGGCTGCACCAAGTCGGCAGGGACAAACTGCAATGGGGTCAGCGGTCGGTGCTTGTTGACGATGACCCATTGGCTCGCGGGGTCGCTGTGGGAAAACTGTTGGGACAGGGCCGCCGACGGAGCCTTCGACGGCGGTGCGCCCGACGACGGCTGATCGCTGGGCGCTGCGGAGGGGGCCGCCGTCGACGTGGGAGTGGCGACCCGGTTATCCGGGGTACAGGCCGCCAAGGAGGCCATACCCACCCCTGCGGCGAGGAGCGTCGCGAAGGACCTTCGGCTGGGGCCGCAGTTGTAGCACATCCGTGCTAGACCTTTCGGAGCAGCATGCGGCGGATCGAATGGTCGGCATCCTTGGTGAGGACAAGTTGAGCCCTGCCGCGGGTAGGGAGCACGTTTTCCTCAAGGTTGGGTTCGTTGATGCGCTTCCAAATGCGGCGCGCCGTCGCTTCCGCCTCGGCGTCGGAGAGCGTCGCGTAACGGTGGAAGTAGGATTCGGGCTGGGCGAACGCGGTGTTTCGAAGCTTGCGGAAACGGTCCACGTACCAGTCTTCGATGTACGACGTCTTGGCGTCAACATAAATGGAGAAATCGAAGAAGTCGCTCAGCGCCAAGCCCTGCCGGCCGTCCTGCCGGGGACGGGCGGGCGCCAACACATTGAGGCCCTCGACGATGAGGACGTCGGGACGCCGGACCACCACTTCCTTGTCCGGGACGATGTCGTAGGTGACGTGCGAATACCAAGGAGCGCGGACCTCTTCGGCGCCCCCCTTGATGGCACTCACGAAACGAAGCAACGCCCGGCGGTCGTAGGATTCCGGGAAGCCCTTGCGCTCGAGCAAATGCCTGCGCTTCAACTCGGCGAGGGGATACAAGAACCCGTCGGTCGTGATGAGTTCGACGTTCGGAGTGCCGGGCCAACGGCGGAGCATTTCGCGCAGCACGCGGGCAATGGTGGACTTGCCGACCGCCACCGAACCCGCGACGCCGATCACGAAGGGCGTGCGCTGGGTCTGCTCGCCAAGGAAGGTGGTCGTGGCGGCATGAAGCTGCTGTGATGCCTGGACGTAGAGGTGCAACAAGCGGGAGAGCGGAAGGTAGACCTCTCGGATTTCCTTCATGTCCAGGGGATCGCCGAGGCCGCGAAGCCGGATGATGTCCTCTTCGTTAAGCGGCTGCTCCATTTGCGCACCGAGCCGGGACCACGTCTGCCTGTCCAGCTCCACGAACGGAGAGGAGCTGTCGCCGTTCGCTTCATTGCGTTGCAAAGTCACTTTAGAGATTCTGCCCCTCCGCTGGCTGATCCGGAAATACAGCATGAACGGCGGGCAGATTTTGTGTGAGCATGCTCTCCGCAAAAGGTACGTGATCCGGCATATTCCGCGGCGTGGCCTGCCCCCGGGCCTGGATATCCTACGTCCATTTCGCGGGGCAACCGCTAGTCTTGTAGGCATGTGTGGAATCGTAGGTTACGTTGGCAATTCATCCCGCCGGGCAGATGCCGGGCACTCGGCTCTCGACGTCGTGCTTGAAGGACTCCGGCGGCTTGAATACCGGGGCTATGATTCAGCCGGAGTTGCAGTGGTGGCTGATGGAACCATCTCAGCCCGGAAGAAGTCCGGAAAACTGAGCAATCTGTTGAACGAGCTCGACGGAAATCCGCTCCCTGACTCGCTGACCGGCATCGGCCACACACGGTGGGCCACCCACGGCGGACCCACCGACCAGAACGCCCACCCGCATCTGGCCGATGGCGGACGCTTGGCCATGATCCACAACGGAATCATTGAAAACTTCGCCGAACTCAAGCAGGAACTCATCGCCAAGGGCATCACCTTCGAGTCTGAGACGGACACCGAAGTTGCCGCAGCACTTCTGGGCGACATTTTCCGTAACCAGCTCAACGGGGACTCGTCCAACGGACGGCTCACCAAAGCGATGCAGCTTGCCTGCCAGCGGCTCGAAGGCGCGTTCACGCTCCTCGCCGTGCACGCCGAGCGGCCGGACGTCGTCGTGGCCGCCCGCCGCAACTCGCCCCTCGTCGTGGGGCTGGGAGAAGGCGAGAACTTCCTTGGCTCGGACGTTTCCGGTTTCATCGATCACACGCGCCGAGCCGTCGAGCTTGGCCAGGACCAGATCGTCACCATCACGGCCGACACCGTGGAGATCACGGACTTCTTCGGCGCCCCCGCCCAGGGCAAGGAATACCACGTTGACTGGGACCCGGCTTCCGCCGAAAAGGGTGGCTTCAGCTCCTTCATGGAGAAGGAAATCCACGACCAGCCCGACGCCGTCACCCAGACGCTCCTCGGCCGCTCGGACATCAACGGCCAGCTGACCCTGAGTGAGCTCCGGATCGACCCCGAACTGCTGAAGCAGGTCAACAAGATCATCGTCCTGGCTTGTGGCACGGCTGCCTACGCCGGGATGGTCGCCAAGTACGCCATCGAGAACTGGTGCCGTATCCCCACCGAGGTGGAACTCGCGCATGAATTCCGCTACCGCGACCCGATCGTTGACGCCAACACCCTGGTGGTGTCCATCAGCCAGTCCGGCGAAACCATGGACACGCTGATGGCTGTCCGTTACGCCCGTGAACAGGGTGCCAAGACCATCTCCATCTGCAACACCAACGGATCCACCATCCCGCGCGAATCCGACGCCGTTCTGTACACGCACGCCGGACCGGAGATCGCCGTCGCCTCCACCAAGGCGTTCCTGGCCCAGATCACGGCCGCGTACTTGCTCGGACTCTACCTCGCCCAGCTGCGCGGAAACATCTTCTCCGGCCAGATCAAGGACGTCTTGGCGGACCTGGGCAAGATTCCCGCCCACATCCAGAAGATCCTCGATAACGCCGGTCCGCTCCGCGAACTCGCCCGCAGCATGAAGGACGAGAAGTCGGTGCTCTTCCTCGGCCGCCACGTGGGCTTCCCGGTGGCGCTTGAGGGCGCGTTGAAGCTCAAGGAAATCGCGTACATCCACGCCGAGGGCTTCGCCGCCGGCGAGCTCAAGCACGGTCCGATTGCCCTGATCGACGAAGGGCAGCCCGTCTTTGTTGTGGTCCCGTCGCCGCGCGGCCGCGATTCCCTGCACGCGAAGGTTGTCAGCAACATCCAGGAGATCCGCGCACGCGGTGCGCGCACCTTGGTGATCGCCGAGGAAGGCGACGAAGCCGTGCGTGCATACGCCGAGCACGTTTTCTACGTCCCGCAGACGCCAACGCTCTTGATGCCACTCCTCACGACTGTTCCGCTGCAGATTTTTGCGGCAGAGCTGGCCAAGGCCAAGGGGTACGACGTGGACCAGCCGCGCAACCTCGCCAAGAGTGTGACCGTAGAATAGCCGCATGATTGTTGGCATAGGCGTAGACGTCGTAGACATTGAGCGCTTCGGGCGCCAACTTGAGCGGACCCCGGGCCTCCGTGACCGTTTGTTCGTACCCGCGGAACGCGAACTGAACACGCGGTCCCTGGCCGCGCGTTTCGCGGCCAAGGAAGCGGTGGCAAAGGTCTTGGGAGCTCCCGCGGGCATGAACTGGCAGGACTGCTGGATCGGGCTGGACCAGAACGGCCCCACCATCAAAGTGAAGGGCACGGTGCTGGCAGTCGCCGAGTCCATGGGCGTCAAGCGCTGGCACGTGTCCATGAGCCACGATGGCGGGATCGCCACTGCCATGGTCATCGCCGAATCCTAGCAGCGCAAACAACCATGATCAGCGCCTTCACCGGAACTCAGATCAGGGCGGCGGAACAACCGCTTCTTGATGCCGGCGAGGGCGCTGTTCTCATGCAGCGCGCGGCCTACGGACTGGCTAACGCCGTCGTGCGTGAACTCCGAGCGGAAGGCCGCCGCCTGTACGGCTCGAGCATCACCGTGCTGGCGGGCAAGGGCAACTACGGAGGGGACGGACTCTACGCTGCGGCAACGCTCGCGGGACGCGGCATGCGCACGACGGCGGTACTCACCGCAGGTTCCGCCCATCCTGACGCCCTCGCGGCCTTCCGCGCAGCCGGCGGACGCGTCCATGTCCTGGACGAAGACAATGCCGAAGAACTGGCCGTGCTGATTGCCGGCGACGATGTGGTCATTGATGCCATCCTGGGTACTGGAGCCAGGGGTGGCCTCCGTGGTTCGGCCGCGGAATTGATTGCGGCCTTGGAGGAGCTCAAGCCCGGTCTGGTGGTGGCCTGCGATGTTCCCAGCGGAGTGGACGCTGACACAGGCGAGGTCCATTGGCCGGTATTGACGGCGCGGCTGACCGTGGCGTTCGGGGGAGTCAAAGCCGGTCTGATGGCTGATCCGGGGGAGGGCTGTGCCGGCCGCGTGATCCTCGTGCCCATCGGCATCGAGGAAGGTCTTCCCGAACCCGCCCTGCGTCGTTTCTCTGCCGCTGACCTGGCCGGCGTACTGCCGGACCCGGGACGCCGGGCCCAGAAGTACACCCGGGGAGTCCTGGGCATCGTGGCCGGTTCCGAGCGCTACACCGGAGCTGCGGCTCTCTGCGTCGAGGCCGCCTCCGCGGCCGGCGCGGGAATGGTGCGCTACCTTGGTCCGGAGGTCGTGGCGCGGCAGGTCCTGGCACGAACCCCCGAAGCCATCTGGGAGCCGGCCGGGCCAGGCAGGGTCCAGGCGTGGCTCCTCGGCCCTGGCCTGGACGGAGTCGAACAACTCCAGCGGGCCCGCGACGTACTGGCTGCGGCCGCAAGCGTCGGCCAGCCCGCCGTCGTCGACGCCGGAGCCCTCGAGCTCCTGCCGGAACGCTGCCCGCCGAACTGGATTCTCACCCCGCACGCCGGGGAACTCGCTGCCCTTCTCGGCCGGGGCGAAGTGCGCGTCACGCGGGAGGACGTCGAGTCGCGGACAGTGCACTTCGCCCGGCTCGCGGCCGGACACACCGGTGCGGTCGTCCTGCTCAAAGGTGCCACAACGGTGATTGCTTCCCCTTCCGGAGCGGTCTTCAGCCAGTCAGATGGATGCCCGTGGATGTCAACGGCAGGCAGCGGCGACGTCCTTGGCGGCATCGTCGGCGCGCTCGCGGCGGCATACACGGAATCCGCACTGGACGACGACGGGCCTTTCGCCGCCTTGGGGATCGCCCCCGACGCGCGCTGGGCCGCGGTAGCCGCTGTCGGCGCGAGCATCCACGGAATGGCGGGCAGTACGGCCTCGGCGGGCGGGCCATTGGCGGCTTCCGATATCGCCCGGGCGGTCCCCGGCGTCTTCCGATTTCTCAAGGAACATCGCGCCGGATGACCACGGAAGTTCCGTGAATGTCACATAGTCTGGCTAGGCTGGCAGAAGGTTATCCGGCATATGAAGGAGAACACATGGACGTTTGGCCAGGATCCGCATACCCGTTGGGTGCCACTTTCGATGGCACGGGAACGAACTTCGCGTTGTTCAG
>NZ_MTPV01000018.1:0-59293 GCF_002009585.1 Arthrobacter sp. SRS-W-1-2016
TTGCGGAGCCCCCCCCCCCCTCCGCGGGCGCACCCCCTGGGCGGGCCACTGATAACACCCTAACCCAATCGCGGGTGCCCGGGTATTGCGGGCGGGGCCCACAGCCGTTTAAGCGTCACTCCAACGCGGACGACGGCGACACGCCCCAAAAGAGGGCGTGTCGCCGTCGTTTTCCCAGCAAAGAAGGTCGGAAGTGATGGTCGAAACAAGTAGTACCACTCGCTTTTGACGGCGAAAGACGGGTAACACCACTCGTTGTTAGTTAAAGACCGCCCATGCAAGCATTTGGTCATCGATTGAATGGGCAATCGAAGCAAGGGTTGGAATTTTCGAATTCGTTGCCGCTGTCGCCTGTTCTGGGGAACACCAATTCACAAAGGAGTCTCACTCATGCGCAAATTGAGCAAAAAAGGAAAAGTCTACGCGGCAGCGGCAACAATCGCCCTCGTGGCGGCAAGCGGCGGAGCGGCCTACGCCTACTGGACCACCACGGGCAGCGGTTCCGGTTCCGGAGCAACAGGGACGAACACCACCATCACGGCCGTGCAGACCAGCGTCGTCAGCGGTCTGCAGCCGGGCGGGGCAGCTCAGCCTCTGAGCGGCAATTTCAATAACCCCAACACGAGCCCGGTTTACGTTGCTGACGTGACGGCGAGCATCGCAAGCGTGACCCAGGCCGCTGGTGCAGGCGGAACATGCGATGCGAGCGACTTCACGCTCAGCGGCGCGCTGATGACCGTCGGCCACGAAGTGGCCAGCGGTACGGGCGTCAGCAGTTGGGGCGGTGCGACGATCGCGTTCAACGATAAGACCGACACCAACCAGGATGGCTGCAAGGGCGCGACTGTTAACCTCGCCTACGCCAGCCACTAGGCAAGAACTGGTGGGCCCACCATGGGCCCACCAGCTTGTGCTGCCTCCACAGAAGCCACGCAAAACAAACCCAGAGGAGCAAACGGTGCCACGCATTCCGGAGTTATTCCGATCGCCGATCCGTACCGTTCGCGCGGGAGCGAAAGTGCTTCTGGCGGGCCTTCTTTTGGTGACCCTCACATCTGGCGTCGTGCTCGCCGCCGGCAGCAATGGCAACCAGGGCGTCCAAAAGGGCATCACCTTGCAGCTTGCTCCAAGCGGCAGATCTGTCACCCAGGGTACCTCGGCAAGCTACAACGTGGTGGTCCAGCCCTCAGGCGGGTTTGTTGGCAACGTGTCACTGACAATCTCGGGGCTGCCAGCGGGCGCCACAGCATCGTTTTCGCCCGCAGTCGTCGCCGTCGGTTCAGGATCGGCGTCCTCGAACCTTGACGTGTCAACGAGTTCCGCCACGCCCCTTGGCAACTACTCCCTGAGCCTCAAGGGCAGCAGCGGAACGTTAGAGGCCGCCGTCGTCGTCGTTTCGTTGACGGTGAGCGCCGGGCAGCACGCACCGTTCACCATCTCAGGCGGTCCCACCGGTCTTCTGGCTCCGGGCAACGTCGTACCGATCAATCTGCAATTGACGAATCCGGGCAATTCCAGCCTCAGCGTCACTGGCCTCACTGTTTCCATCGCGGGAGTCACAAGAACTGCCCAGGCAGTGGCAAACAACCTGCCATGCAATCCCTCGGACTACCTCATCGCCCAATTCAGCGGCAGTTATCCGCTCTCCATCCCGCCGGGCAATTCTTCGCTCTTGGGAAATGGAATTCCTGCAAATCAATGGCCGCAGATAAAGATGCTGAATAGCTCGCTCAACCAGGACGGTTGCAAAGGCGCAACCCTCCAGCTTTCCTACTCCGGAACGGGACAGGGCAATTGAAATGCGGGCGAATGACATGAGAGCGAACAGGCGGATGAAGGCGGGATCCTTGACCGCAGCCAAAGCAGCCGTGACGGCCCTCCTGCTGACCCTGGTGTTGGGCGTCGGTTCGGCCTACGCGTACTGGTCCACGATCGGAGCAGGCAGCGGTGCGGCAGCCACCGGCACCATGCAGACCGTCACGGTAGACGCCCTCGCGGCCGGAGACACTCCATCAACAACACTTGTCCCCGGCGGTAGCGCAGACGTGATCGTCCGGGCAAGCAATCCAAACGCCTTCGCCGTGCAGGTGTACAGCTTCACCGCCAACGGCACTCCGACGGCGGATGCATCCCACCCGCTGTGCACCACCACGGGCGTGACGTTCAACACCCCGCCCGCACCTTTGGCGCCAACGTTGTCCATACCGGCAAACTCCTCCATTCTGATTACCCTGCCGGCAGCCGCGTCGATGTCGACGGCTTCACAATCCAGCTGCCAAGGCGCCGTATTCCACCTTCCAGTAACGATGGCGGTCCGCAAATGAACAAGCCAAGGCATTCTGCAGGCAGCGGACGCAATCGAGTGGTCCGCAGTCGCGTGACGTGGACGCTCCTTGCGGTACTGTTCATCTCCTGGGGCGGCCCGGCGGCGAACGCCTATTGGCAGTCGCTGAGCAGCAGCAACTTCGGGGCGGCAAAAGCCGACAGCATGCCGCAAGGCGGCACTCCCGCTGCGTCCCTGAGCGGCACGAATGTCACCATCAGCTGGGCCGCGGTCTCCACACCGGCCGGACATGCAGTGACGGGTTACACCGTCGCCCGCTACACCTCTGCGAGCGGTGGTACCCCGGTGGCCGCAGGAGGGGGCTGCGCGGGCACGGTGACCACCCTCAGCTGCATTGAACAAAGCGTGCCGGGCGGCTCCTGGTTCTACACCGTGACGCCCGTCATCTCCTTGTGGGCGGGCGCGGAAAGCGCCCGCAGTGCTGCCGTAAATACCGATTCGACGCCGCCCACTATCAGCGTCACGTCAATATCCCCGACGCCGAATGGATTGGGCTATGACAACACCAGCCCGGTGACCGTGAACCTCGCCGCCGTGGACAACACGGGCGGATCCGGCGTTGCGAACATCAAGTACGCGGTCGACGGCGGCAGCACGGTGACCGTCAACGCCGCCACGGCAGCCGTAAGCGTGAGCGGCGATGGTATCCACTCGGTGTCCTTCTCCGCCACGGACGTCGCCGGGAACTCCAGCACACCCCAGACCCAGACGGTCAACATCGACACCACAGCCCCGACCGTCAGCTCCGTCACGATGGTCAACGGCGGGGGCGGCGGCAATGCCGGACGTGCAAGCACTGGCGACACGCTCACCATCGTCTTTTCCACGGACATGGACCCACATACCCTTTGCAGTGGCTGGGACTCCACTTCTGCCAGCCAGACAGCCAACGGCACGGCCAGCATCAGCACTGCCGAGGTCCTGACGTTCACCAGCACGAGCTGCGCGGTACCGTCATTTGGCAGCGTGGCCCTCGGCGCCGCCTACAACACCAGTACCACGTCGTCCCTGGACTTCACCTCGTCCACGATGGCCTGGACCCAGTCCACTGGGACACTGGTCATCACCCTCGGCGTGCCGGGTACGGGGGGCACTGCGGGAACCGGCCTCTCACCGGCTACTCCCGTGTACAGCCCGGTCACGGGTGCAGCGGACAAGGCGGGCAACCATGTTGGAACCATCACCTCCGGCGGCAAGTCCAAGTTCTGAAATCCACCGTCATCCACCCAGGCCCAACATGAGGGCCAGGAGTGCCGGCCACTTGTTTCGCAGCAATGCCCACGCCGCAAGCCCGAATCCAACCATGGCATAGCCGCCCACGGGAATCAGGACAAGCCATTCCCGCCGGGAACCGGCCTTGCCAAGCAGGGGGATGGAGAAGGCGCCGTTGGACCGCCAGATCCCGCTGACCAGGGGCAGCCTGCGCCAGAACTTCGGCGGCTTGATGACGATGGGCCACAGCAGCGGCACTCCCCCGGTGGTGATCATGTCGCCCACAATGTGGACCACGACGCCGGTGAGCATCGCCAAGGGCAGCCAGCTCCACTGATGCGGGGCGAACCACGTGACCAGGCCGGCCATGGCAAGGGCAAAGACCCAGTTGGCGATCCACCCGGATTTCGGGAACAGCTTGAGTGCTTTGGCGGCCAAATTGACCATGAACATGCACAACAGCCCGGCCCCGATGGACAAACGGCCCACGGGAGTATCCAGCTGGAACTGGGCAGCCATGGCGGCGAGCACCACGAATGCCGAGGCACCCAGAAGCGAATGGGTTCCCTGCCGGTGCCCCCCGCTGGCCTTCTCGATCCCGACGGCAATCACGTTGGACAGCGGCGGCAGTGAGTGGGCGATGGTGCTTGCGCGGTGGTCCCAGTCGCACACCAAGGCAGTCCCCGCCGTCGTCATTGCTCCTATGAGGATTCCAGTGGCGTCCAGCGGGTACCAGCCCAGCGCGTACGGGCCGGTTGAAGCGATAGCTATCCACGCCGCGGCCCCGGACGCGGCGTGGTGTCCTCCCATCATCGTTTAGCCTGCGGTCTGCGAAGCGCTGGGTGTCGGCGAAGCCGAGAAAAAGATGGCTTCGATCACGGTGTTGGCCCACTCAAGGATCTCGGCGTCCTGCAGGTCCCGGCCGCCGATCCTCGCCGTCTTCGGCTTGGGGAGCAGCACGGCGTCGAGGGCAGGCTTGATCTGCGAGCCCGGGTACATGCGGTTGAGCCGCATGACCTTCGATTCGGGCAGCTGGGCCGGCGAGAAACGGATGAAGTTGCCTTGGAGCGCGACGTCGGACAGTCCGGCTTCGCGGGCACCCACCCTGAAGCGGGCGACGGCGATCAGGTTCTTCGCGGGCAGCGGCGGCTCACCGTAACGGTCCACGAGTTCAGCCAGGACCTCGTCGATGGCGTCGTTGGTGATGGCTGCGGCCAGTTTCCGGTAGGCCTCGAGGCGAAGGCGTTCGCCCGGCACGTAGTCGTGCGGCAGGTGGGCGTTGACGGGCAGCTCGATCTTCATGTCGGCGGCCTTCTCTTCCGCCTCGCCGCGGTATTCGGCCACGGCTTCACCCACCAGCCGGATGTACAGGTCGAAGCCGACTCCTTGGATGTGCCCGGATTGCTCCCCGCCCAGCAGGTTGCCGGCGCCGCGGATTTCGAGGTCCTTCATGGCCAACTGCATGCCGGCGCCCAGCTCGTTATGCGTGGCGACGGCTTTGAGCCGCTCGAGCGCCACTTCGCCCAGGGGCTTCTCGCTCGGGTACAGGAAGTACGCGTAGGCGCGTTCGCGGCCACGGCCCACGCGGCCGCGCAACTGGTGGAGCTGGGAGAGGCCGTACTTGTCCGCGCCGTCCACGATCAGGGTGTTGGCGTTGGAGATATCCAGGCCGGTTTCGATGATGGTGGTGCAGACCAGGACGTCAAAGCGCTTCTCCCAGAAGTCCACGATGATCTTTTCCAGGCGGCTCTCGGACATCTGCCCATGCGCCACTTCGACGCGGGCTTCGGGGACGAGTTCCCGGATCTGGGCGGCGATGCGCTCAATCGAGGACACCCGGTTGTGGACGAAGAAGACCTGGCCTTCGCGCATGAGTTCGCGCCGGATCGCCGCGGAGGTCTGCTTGTTGGTGAACGGCCCGACGTAGGTCAGCACGGGGTGCCGTTCCTCCGGCGGTGTGGCCAGTGTGGACGTTTCGCGGATGCCCGTGAGGGACATTTCCAAGGTACGCGGGATGGGGGTGGCACTCATGGCAAGGACGTCCACGTTGGTGCGCATCTTCTTGAGCGCTTCCTTGTGTTCCACACCGAAGCGCTGCTCCTCGTCCACGATCACCAGGCCGAGATCCTTGAACTCGAAGTCCTTGGACAACAGCCGGTGCGTGCCGATGACCACGTCAACGGAGCCGTTCCTGACTCCCTCTATGGTCTCCTTGGCCTCCTTGGCACCTTGGAACCTTGACAGCGGCTTGACCCGCAGGGGGAATCCGGAAAAGCGCTCCGTGAATGTCTCGTAGTGCTGCTGGGCGAGCAGGGTGGTGGGAACCAGCACCGCGACCTGTTTGCCGTCCTGCACCGCCTTAAACGCAGCGCGGACGGCGATCTCGGTCTTCCCGTAGCCGACGTCGCCCGAGACCAGGCGGTCCATGGGGATCTCGCGTTCCATGTCGGCCTTGACCTCGTTGATAGTGGTGAGCTGGTCCGGCGTCTCCACATACGGGAAGGCTTCCTCGAGCTCCCGCTGCCACGGCGTGTCCGGCGCGAAGGCATGCCCGCGCGAGGCCATGCGGGCCGAGTACAGCCTGATAAGCTCACCGGCGATTTCCTTGACGGCCTTGCGGGCCTTGGACTTGGTGCTTGCCCAGTCCGCTCCGCCCATCTTGCTCAACGACGGCGTGTCGCCCCCGACGTAGCGGGTCACCTGGTCCAGCTGGTCCGTCGGCACGAAAAGCCGGTCGCCCGGGGCACCTCGCTTGGACGCTGCGTACTCGAGCACGAGGTACTCGCGGAGACCTTCATCGTTCGGGGAGGAACCGGCCACCTTGCGCTGGATCAGCTCCACGAACTTGCCGATCCCGTGCTGTTCGTGGACCACGAAGTCACCGGCGTGCAACTGGAGGGGGTCGACGGCGTTGCGGCGCTTTGAGGGCATGCGCCGCATGTCCTTCGTGGACCCGGCCGAGGTGCGGCCCAGGAGGTCCGCTTCCGTCAGCAGCCCTAGTTTGAGGCCGTCCAGGACAAAACCGCGTCCGACGGCGGCAGTGGTCACCTCGATGATCCCGGCCTGCGGTTCATGGGCCAGGGATTCGACGCGGGAGCAAGGGATATCCGCATCATGGAACAACTCGGCGAGACGCTGGGCAGGCCCAGGGCCATCGGTCGCCACCACGATGCGCCATTGCTCGCGCACGTGGGAACCGATGAATTCGAGCATTTCCGCGACGTCACCCTGGTAGCCGCGAGGTTCCCGGGCGTGCAGGTTGAGGACGTCGATGTCGAGGACCAGTTCCTCGTCCGTCGCCAATGATGTGATGGACCACCAGGACACGCCGTGGGCCAGGGCTGCGCTCCGGGTGTCCGTCAAGGATCGGAAACTGGCCGCATGCAACGCGGAAGCGGCCTGGGAGCCCAACACCGAGTCGAGATCGAGGGGCGCCGTCCCGCCGTCGGACGCCGTGGACCAAGCCGCCTCGAGGAACTCCTCGTTGGTGGCCGCGAGGTCGTGCGCGCGGGTGCGGACCTTCTCCGGCTCGATGACCACACCGATCGAACCGGCCGGCAACTGGTCCACGAAAGGCACCATCGCGTCCACCAGGACCGGAGCCAGGGACTCCATGCCCTCGACGGCGATGCCGCCGGCGATCTTTTCCAACATGTCCGCGGCGGCCGGCAAGTCTGCTTTGAGCTTGGCCGCCCGGGACATGACCGACGGCGTGATGAGGATTTCCCGGCACGGCGGGGCGTGCAATTCGGCGGGGTGGTGCACGGCCGGGCCGGAGAGCGAACGCTGGTCTGCCACCGCAAACCAACGCATCTGGTCCACCTCGTCGCCGAAGAATTCCACCCTGATCGGGTGGTCTTCGGTGGGTGGGAAAACGTCCAAAATACCGCCCCTGACGGCGAATTCACCGCGGTGGGTGACCATGTCCACACGCGAATAGGCAGCGTCGGCAAGGCGGCGTACCACGTCGCTGAAAGGCATTTCCTGCCCCACCCTCAACGTCACGGGGACCAGCTCGCCCAAGCCTGCCACGACCGGCTGGACCACGGCGCGAACCGGTGCCACGACCACCCGCAGGGGGCCCGCCGTCGAGCTCTCCGGGTGGGCCAGGCGCCGAAGGACCGAAAGCCTGCGTCCCACGGTGTCCGAGCGCGGGGAGAGCCTTTCGTGCGGCAGGGTTTCCCAGCTGGGGAAGGCCGCTACCGAGTCCGCGGGAAGGTAGGCGGCCAAAGCCGCGGTGAGGTCCTCGGCTTCGCGGCCCGTGGCCGTTACGGCCAACACCACCGCGCTGTCGTCGAGATTCCGGGAGGCGAGGCCGTCGGCCATCTCCGCCAGCAGCGCAGCCCTCAAGCCTGCGGGAGCGCTGATCTGGTAATCGCTACTGCGTTCACTGAACGCGCGCGAAGCCTCGGGCCTGACCCGCGAGAACGTCCGGTCCTCACCCAGGGCACGCCGCAATCCATCAAGGGATGCGACAGCAGCGGCAGGGCTGATTCCGGAGTTGACCGCTGACGGTTGGCCTTTGGGGCTCATTTGGCTCTCCTGGGATGGGGGAAGGCAGCACGAAAACCCGAAATTCTCTCGAATCCCGGGGCGTTCCTAGCCTACCCCGACCACACCGTAGGATGTTTGGGAGCCGCAAGAGCTTTCAACCGAGATATTCACGGAGGACCCCATGGCCCTGAACGCATCCACCACCCTGCCCTACGGCGTCGACCGCGTAGCCGCTACTTTCATTGACGAAGACTTCCTGCGCCACACGAGCGAGTACGTCGGCGGCACGTTGGAATCATTCCAGATCGACGGCGACGTCGCCGGCGCCTTCACCACCACCACGGTCCGCACGCTGCCCACCACGCGCCTTCCGGAGATCGCCCGCAAGTTCGTGGGCGAGAAGCTCACCGTCACCCAGACCGAGAAGTGGGACGCCCCGACCGCCGACGGCTCCCGGAGCAGCAACATCTCCCTGAAGATCTCCGGCGCCCCGCTGGACGTCACCGCAGTGCAGCGCCTCGTGGCCGACGGCGGCAACACCCGCGTCGAGCTCGAAGGTGCCGTCACGTCGTCGGTCCCGTTCCTCGGCGGCAAGATCGCCGACGCAGTAGAACCGATGGTGGGCAAGGCCTTGAACATCCAGTCGCAGCAGGCCCAGGCCTGGCTCGAAAGCCACTAGCATGCAACTGGGAGCCGGGCTGTCGATCGTACTGATCGTCGCGGGTGCGTGGTCCCTCATCGTGTGGCCACAGTTCCTGCGGCGTGTCATGGCAGACTCCCGTGCCCGCAACTCCAACGGGAAAGCCACGAAGTTCCTCACGGTGCACGTCGTGTTGGTCACCATCTCCATGGTGCTCGGACTCGCGACGGCGGTCATCGGGATCGCGGCGCTGCTCACGTAACGCCCCTTCCGGCCCCCAACTAGCTCGCATTTGTTGTCGTTATGAGGGCTCATAACGACAACAAATGCGAGCTAGTTGGGGCACGGCGGGGTGGGTGACCGTTCCGCTAAAATAGAACACAGGTGCGCCGGGAAGTCTGGTCGGCAATAGTTTTGTCGACCCCCGCACTTCCCAAGGAGCCACATGGCGAACCGTCCGCACCCCGCTGCCCCTTCCACGGTTTTCAGCCGGTCCAGTCTCCCGGAATACCAACGGATCCTGGCCATTCTGCGCACTGAAACCGTTGGCGGGGCACTCCTGCTCGCCGCCACGGTGGCCGCGCTCGTCTGGGCAAACTCACCCCTCGCGAACGGCTACTTCGCACTGCGCGACGTCAAGATCGGCTACGCCCCCTGGCATCTCGAATTGAGCCTGGG
The DNA here is from genome assembly GCF_002009585.1 of Arthrobacter sp. SRS-W-1-2016. NCBI lineage: Bacteria > Bacillati > Actinomycetota > Actinomycetes > Micrococcales > Micrococcaceae > Arthrobacter > Arthrobacter sp. SRS-W-1-2016. The sequence goes on from NZ_MTPV01000018.1 coordinate 9,369, forward strand.
CCACTGGGCCTCCGACGGGCTCCTGGCCGTGTTCTTCTTCATTGCGGGGCTGGAGCTCAAGCGCGAATTCGTGGCCGGGGAACTGCGGAAGCCCGCAAAAGCGATCGTCCCGGTGGCGGCAGCAGTGGGCGGCGTGGTCCTTCCCGCACTCATCTACGTGGTCATCAACCTCGGCTCGGACCCGGAAACGCTCCGGGGTTGGGCCATTCCCACCGCCACGGACATCGCCTTCGCCCTGGCCGTCCTCGCGGTCATCAACACGCATTTGCCAGCTGCGTTGCGGACCTTCCTCCTGACACTCGCGGTGGTGGACGACTTGATTGCCATCGGCATCATCGCGTTCTTCTACTCAAGCGGCCTGGAGCCCTTCATGCTGCTGGCCGCCGCCGTGCCGCTGGCACTCTTTACCGTTTTGGTCCAGAAACGCGTCCGGAGCTGGTACCTGCTGCTCCCCCTGGCCGCAGCCACCTGGGCCTTCGTCCATGCCTCGGGAATCCATGCCACCGTCGCGGGTGTCCTGCTCGGTTTCGCCGTGCCGGTCGTGGCCTCCGGCAAGAAGGGCGAGCCAGCGGCCGGGCTCGCCGAAAGCTTCGAGCACCGCTTGCGTCCGTTCTCCGCCGGCTTTGCCGTGCCGGTTTTCGCGTTCTTCTCTGCCGGCGTGGCTTTGGGCGGCGCCGGAGGCCTCGGAGCTGCCCTGCGCGATCCTGTGGCGATCGGCATCGTGCTGGCCCTCGTGGCGGGCAAGGCGGCAGGAGTCTTCGGCACCACATTCCTCATCACCAAGACCACCCGTGCGCGGCTCGATGACGGCCTCGGGTGGATCGACGTCGCGGGGCTGGCCATGCTGGCGGGAGTCGGTTTCACCGTCTCCCTCCTGATCGCCGAGCTCGGCTTCGGCTCCGGCTCTACGCACGATGACCACGCGAAAGTGGCCATCCTCGCCGGTTCCCTCGCCGCCGCGGTGCTTGCCGCCGTCGTGCTCAAAGCCCGGAACCGGCACCACCGCCGGGTCACGCGGGAGGAACAAGCGGACGACGGCGGATGGGTCGGCTTTTAGCGGTTGCCGCGCAGGAACCGGACGATCCTGCCGGTCAACCGGCCCGGCCGCCTCGCGAGATCGGTGAAACTCGTCCTGTTCAGGACGGTTTGTTCCAAGGAGGCCACCCTTCGTCCAAGCTCGTCCACGCTTGAATTTATCCGCTCGGCCAATTCGCGCAACTCATGGATCGAGCCTTCTTGCTGGCCGTGCATCTGGGCTAAATAAAGCAAGGTTCCGTAACCCGTTTTGCCGGCCTCTTCGCGAAGGTAGACGTCACGGACGTAGCGGTCGAACTTCTGGTGGTCATCGGCACCGGCTATGACGCTGTTTCCCATGTCGCCGCGCTCTGATGGTCGATGGCACCAGAACGCCAGGGTCTCGCCATCCAACAGCTCGATAGGGAACGCCGAGAGGAAACGGAGGTTGAACTCCCAATCTCCCACGGCGTCCAACGCTTCGTTGTAACTGCCGATCCGCTCATGGACAGCACGGCGGTAGAGGAAGGAAATCGGCACCACCCGGTTGGTGCGAAGCATATCGGACAGGGTGATCGCCCGAAGCCCATGCTCGAACCCTTGGGAGCCGGTCTGCTCGATGACTCCCCCGCGGATCTCCTCATAGACGATGTCCGTGCGGACAGCCACGCCCTGGGCCTGCGGCGTCCCGTCGAGGAACCCCACGGTCTTCTTCAAGAAGTCTCTGTGCCAGCGATCGTCGTCGTCGTGAATGGAGATGAACTCCGAGGCGCTGGCTTGGATTCCCGCGTTGGACGCGGCCTCCATGCCTTTGCTGGCCTCGTGGTGGAGGATCGTCAGCTTGCCGGCGGGAAGGTGGTCCCAGATCCTGGCGAGCGCATCCACGGGAACCGGATCCCCGCCGTCGTTCACGACGACCACCGCAACATCCTCAAAGGACTGGTCAAAGATGTCCTCGAGCGCCCGGCGCAGGAGGACCGGTCGGTTCTTCGTGCGGACGACGACGGCGACGCGGGCCTGGGCGTTCATCGACGGCCTCCCGAAACACGGCGAAGCACGCCGGCGCCCCGGCGCAACAGGGAAGCGGCCCTGAAAGATCGTGATCGCACTATTCGTTCCTTTTCTTCGATCGCTTCATTCCGTTCATGCAACAGCAGGTCCCGTTGCGAGCGGACATCGTCCCATTCCGTCCAGAGGCTGGCGATTCCGCCGCTCAAGGCACGGAACTGGCCGCGTTGCCCCCTGGCCTGCGTGGCCCATTCCGAGTCCGATCCAAGCGTCACGACGTCCCCCAGCCCCTTTGCTGCCTCGGCATCCGTTGCCGAGAAAATGCTTGCGACGGCGTCCCACCAGTTCTCGTGAACGGCACGTATCCCGGGACGCAACGATTCGAGGTGCTCACGGATTTCCGCGCGCCTCGCCCAGGCCTCGGCGATGGCGTGGTCGAAACCACCGATGTCGAGGCTGTTCAGCGGCAAGGCCCAGTCCTGCACACCCCAATTGCCCATGGCTCCGTGCAGTCTTACGTCCGAGTAGGCGTCATTCGCGAGCGCAACCACGGGCACGCCTGCCGCGAGGCCGAAGACCACGGGGTGGTAGCGGTTTGTCAGCACCAGATCCGCTGCCACGGTCAATGCCGCGGCGGCGGGGGCAGGAAGGACGGGACATACGTGAATCCGGCCGCTGCGGGAGTGCGCCACAACCGTCTCATGGGACTCGTGGTCACCGCCCTGGCCATCGCGGCCCAGAGGGCCCACATGTGGGATTAGATACACCGGAAGCCCTGTCAGCTCCACGGCACGGTCCAGCGCTTCTCCCAGTTTCGCGAGGCTGCGGGATCCGTCCCGCCAGGATTCAGGACCGAAGGTCGCCGCGATGAAGGGGCCGTTCGGAAGCCCGGATTCCTCCCCGGCTGGATCATGCAACCTTGCCGATCCGGCCGGAATCCCTGCCGTTCCGGGCGGGACCAGGAAGCTCGCGTCGTCCAGGACCCTGGTCAGTTTCCCGGAATCCAAGCCCATCTGGAAGCCCAACGCATAGGAGGATGGCTCCCGTGCGCCCACCAATGCCGCGTAATCCAGGAGTTCGTGAAGAACGTGCTGATCCTGGGGCAACAGCGTGGGACCAAAGGTCTGGCCGCTCACCACCAAGGGCTTGCCCAGTTCCTTTGCGATGAGGCCAAGTGCCACGCGTTCGTACAGCAACCATCCGTACAGGGAATTCATGTTGCCGCCGCCCGCGATCAGCACGCCGTCGGCCGACTTCACTTCGTCGATGACCTGCCACACGGAATCTTCCGGGGGCAAGGCAGTCCGGTCTCCGCGAGCGGCCCGGCGGACGAGCTCCAAGTGCTTAGTGCGTTCGGCGGGCGGCCAAGGGAACACCAAGGTGCCTATCGCGTCCGTGCCGTAAAGTTCCCTGGTCTGTCCCGGGTCACGAGTGAGGAGGACGATTCCGGCGTGCAACCGGGCTCGAAGCTCATCGGCCGCGGCGATTGCCATCGCCTCGTCACCTACGTGGTAGGCCACCTGGCCCAGGTCGCCTTGCACAAGAATCTTCAACACTCGGTCCTTCCCTCACGGCACGCAGCGGCTGCATTGGCTTGAGGCCTATGCACTTCCGGATGCGCTGAAACAGCCTATCGTTCTTCTCCCGGGATCTCCGAACCGCGGTGATTCCCCGGGTTTTGAGTGCTGTTACCCAGGAAATGCCCTGATGGGAATGATACGAGTAGCCGAAATCTCGATTGGAGTAATGAGCCGTTCAAGTAGGGTGGTTGGCACGCTGTTTGGGCGGAATCGGCAGGAATACCTTGCTGATATGGACGCGAATAGTATGGAACGAGTGTGGCATGGGGCCCACAGGAAAGCCCACGAGAAGAACTGGTCATCGATCTTTGTGTGGGCAATTCTCGGTATCATGTCGATTTCGGTGCTCATCGCAGCGGTACCCAAATGATGCGATGACTAGGCCAACGGTACAAAAAAGCTCGGACCGGTATTTGCGGGTCCGAGCTTTTCTTTTCTTTGTTCGTCCGATTTCCAACGTCGTATAGCCAGCGGTGAACGACGCAGCATGGCTGCGTTGGAGCTTCCGTTCTTTACTGCACCAGCCCCGCGACGGCGGCAAGGATGGTGGCCGCGACGAGGACGAGCAACATTCCCACAACCACGAACTCGGCCCGGCGGACCCGATGCTGGCTCCGGCGCCATTCGCGCCTGCTCTCCAAGGTAATCATGCTTCGAGGCTAGGTCCGGCCAAGTGCGCGACATAGAGTGGACGCTACTCGACCTTCAGCTCCGCGCATTAGAGAGGCCGGGATACCCCTTGGCTCGCCTCGGCCTGGCGCAGTGCGTCCTCCGCGGCAACCCATGCGAGCATGGCGCACTTGACGCGGGCAGGATATTTGGCCACCCCGGCCAGGGCAGCAGCATCCTGGAGCAATTCCTCATCCGCTTCCAGCTTGCCGCGCGAACGCATCAACTCCCTGAAGTGATCGATCGTGTGTCGAAGGGACACCGGGGACATGCCCGGTGCCATTTCACTGAGTATGGACGCGGACGCCATCGAAATGGCACAACCGTCGCCGTCCCAGTGGATTTCGGTGACGGTTTGTCCGTCCCCATCGGCGCCGAGGCTGAGCCGGAGGGTGATTTCGTCCCCGCACACGGGATTGAGCTGGTGGCTCTGTCCCGTCCCACCCTGTCCCGCGTCCCCGTGTCCCGCGTCCGCTGCGGCCGGAAGCTTGGCAAGGTCTCCCCCGCTGCGGGCCTTGGAGTGCTCCAGGATCAGCTGCTGGTACAGGGAGTCCAGGCCGCTCATGATGCGGCTCCGGCCGCGGTTACCCCAAAGTAGGGCCTGACCTGGGCAACGGCCTCAACGAGCATGTCGACTTCTTCGGATGTGGTGTACAGGTAGGTACTGGCCCTCGTGGTAGCGCTCAGGCCAAGCCTGCGGTGCAGGGGCTGGGCGCAATGGTGGCCCACCCGGACAGCGATGCCCAGGTTGTCGAGGTACTGCCCGACGTCGTGGGCGTGCACTCCGGCGACGTCGAAGGCGGCAAGTCCGGTCCGTTCTTCCCCCGGGCCGGGTCCGAGCACACGCACGCCGTCGATGGCGCTGAGGCCCGTGACAAGCTTTTGGCCGAGCTCCGCCTCGCGAAGGGCAATCCGGTGCATTCCCGTTTCACTGAGGTAGTTTGCGGCGGCGGCGAGGGCCACGGCCTGCGAAATAGGCTGGGTTCCGGCCTCGAAGCGCTGCGGGGCCGGCAGGTACCGGGCTTCTTCCATGGTCACCGTGGTGATCATGGAACCGCCGGTCAGGAACGGCGGCATGGCATTGAGCAATTCGCTGCGCCCGTAGACCGCGCCGATCCCCGTGGGTCCCAGCATTTTGTGGCCGGAGAAGACGGCGAAGTCCACGTCCAGGGCCTTGAAGTCCAAGGGCAGGTGCGGCGCGGACTGGCAGGCGTCGAGGACCACCAGGGCGCCTACCTCGCGTGCCATGCGGACCAGCAGGTCCACGGGGTTGATGTTGCCGAGCACGTTCGAAGTGTGGGTGAAGGCCAGGATCCTGGTGCGCGCGGTGATGAGGCGTGCCGCTTCCTCAAGGCGCAGCGCACCGGCGTCGTCAAGGGGGATGTACTTGAGTGTCGCCCCGGTCCGCCGGCACAGCTCCTGCCAGGGGATCAGGTTGGCGTGGTGTTCCATTTCGGTGACAAGTACTTCGTCGCCCGGCTTCAGGGCGAAACGCTCGGTGCCGCCGGCGGCCCTGTCCACGCTGGCGTTCGACAACGAATAGGCCAGGAGGTTCAGGCCAGCGGTGGCGTTGGCGGTCCAGATCAGCTCATCGTCCTGCACGCCCACGAAACGAGCCACGGTGGCACGCGCGTCCTCGAAGGCGTCCGTCGCCTCTACCGCAAGGTGGTGCGCGCCGCGATGGACGGCGGAGTTCCGCTGCTCATAGAATTCCTGCTCGGCCTCAAGCACGCTCCGAGGGTTCTGCGAGGTGGCTCCGGAATCGAGGTAGACCAGCGGTTTGCCATTGATTTCCTGCTCAAGGACGGGGAAGTCGTTGCGGATGCGACGGACTTCATCGTCATCGAGTGCGGAAACCTGGGCATCTCCCCACGCGGGGGTGGAAACCATTGTCAAAACCGGTGCTCCTTGTCAGGACTACGTTTTGTTGGGACTACGTGGCAGTCACGAGCGGCTGACCGCCAGGGGTGGCGGCGTCACCTAGTAATTGTCCCACCAATCGGCTTCGCTGCCTTCATCCCGGGAGCGGCGGCCTTACTCCTCCGGCTTCGCCAACTCGTCCCACAGCTCGGAAAGCTTCTGCCTGCGCGAAACTCCGAGCTTGCCGTAAACCCGCTGCAGATGGGCGTTGACCGTGTTCACGGCGATCCCCAATCGGGCAGCGACTTCCGCGCTGCTCAGCCCGGAGGCCACCAACGCAGTCACTTCGCGTTCACGCTGGGAAAGCTTCACGACGCCGGGAAGAACCGAGGATCCGGCCTCCGGGCCGGCCGGATGGGGCTCGTCAAAAACGAAAGCCTCCTCCTGGTCGGTCGCTTGCTGGGCTTCTCCCATGCTTACCTGTCCTGTTCCCATTTCCTGTCCCGCTTCCTGTCCGGACGGCATGCCGGACTCGACACTCCACACCAGCTCGGACACTCCCGCCCCCAGCTGCCGGTATCCCCGGCTGCCGGTGCGGGCGGCCAGGCCGAGATTCAACATTTCAAGCGCCCGGTGTCCCTTCTTGGCCGCGGAACCGGCAAGTTGGAGCAGTTTCCGGTGCGAGTGTTCCGCACCAACCAGCACTGACCGCGCGGCGGACGAATAGCTTTCGGCGAGCTGCGAAGCAAGATAGTTCCCGCCACTGGCCCGCGAATCGTAGGCCGCCAGGGCGCGACGCACCTGGTTGACATCGCCCAGCAACCACGCAGCCGCGGCAAGTCCTCCGAGGGCCGGTGGCAGGAGTCCGTCAGGGTCGGCTTCGTCCAGGCGTGCCTTGGCCTGGCGGAACTGTTCGCACGCCAGCTCCAGGCTCCCCTGCCGGGCCAGGACGAGCGCCCTGTAGAGATGCGCAGACCCGCCGAAGTAGCTCATCCGGTTGCTGTAGCTGGAACTGCCGGCGCAGAACATTTCGGGGCCGCCCCATTGCCCGCGCCAGATCAGATTGGACCCGTGGATGGTCAGCACGGTCGAGTGGAAGTCCACGGGGCACCGCGGCAACCGCCCGACGGACTCGAGGGCCAGCGTCGAGAGCGCGACGGCGTCCGCGAACCGTCCGCTGACGGCCAGCCCTTGCGAGACGAGCGCCATCAACAGCACGCCGGCCTGGGTCGGCGGCGGTGGATGGCCTTCCGTACGCAATCCAGGGTCGACCAACTGGCTGTGGCAGAGCCTTTGGAACAGCTCGCCATTGCCTGAAGGCCAGCTGCCGTTCTGGGCGTCCAGATACAGCTGGAGGACGTCCAGTTCGTCCCGGACGGCCGCATAGTCCGCATGGGCCGGCTCGCCCTGCTGGAGGCCGACGGCGGCAGCCTCCATCCGCCGTCGGGCATCCTGGAGGACCGCCTGCAGCACGCTGGCCCCGGGCGACGTCGGCAAGAGTGCATGCAGGAGAAGCCACACCGCGTGGGCGAAATCCACAGTCAGGACGTCGGGGGTGTTTGCCACCAAGCCCTTGAGGATTGTCACGGCTCCGGGGAAATCCCTTGTCTGGTAGAGCGCCCTTGCCAGTTCCACACCTGCAAGCAGTGCGAGCTCGGGCGCCTTCACGGCCTCGGCGGCCCGCCGGGCCCTTCGGTTGTCGTGAATGTCGTTTGCGGCGACGGCCACCGCCAGAAGATCGGCGTCGGGGACCGGCATGCCACTTGCCTGTTCGAGGTCCACGCGACGGAACAACGCCCAGATCGAGTCCTCGGCGGCGGGTGCGGACGCTGCGTAGATGCTCCGGTGAAGTTCGAGGATCCGCGCGGATCCCAGCTGTTGCCGGGCCAGTCTCCCCTCGATGGCGTGGCTGAGCGTCGCGGTCTCCTGGCTGTCTCTTTGGATACGGATCGTTCCGTCGGCCCGCAGCGCGTCGATCGCGCGCTTTTGGACAAGTTGCTCAAGGACCGCCAGCGGTATCGGCTCTCCCACGGCGAGAAGGTCCACTACCTGCCTCTGTGGCACGGAATAGCCCTCAAGGCGGTGGCGGGTCAATTCGAGCGCCTGCGAACCGTCCAGGCGTATCGGTCCGGACAACATCAAGGAATCAGCCTGCTCCACGATCTCGCCGCGAGCTGCGGCTTCGTCCAAAAGCAATTTCGCGGTCTGCAGGTTGCCGCCGGTGAGGGCATGGATGTCCCGGACGAGGCTGCGGGCGGCGTGGCCGCCGAGGCGATCATCGAGGAATTCGCGAAGTTGCTCCTCTGTGAGATCGTCCAGCGTCACAACGGCCAGCTGCCGCGAAACCACGGACTCCATAAGTTCCATCCTCAAGGGCCGGTCCGAGCGGTGGGTGGCAATCAGGCGGATGTCCGGTTCGACAAGCAGCTGGCTCAAGAGCCAAAGGGACATGTCATCCAGGAAATCGAGGTTGTCCAGCACCAGCAAGGCAGGGGATCCTGAGGTCGCAGCGCCACGCACGGCCTTCCGGCAGGCCGCCACGATGGAACCGGGCCACACTTTGGCCCTGGCCGGCAGGTCCGGAACAAGCGCCATGGCGATTCCAAAAGGAATGTCCGCGAAAGACTCCGAGACGTTGTGGGCGATCACGCTGAAGGATCCGCCCAGCACTGAGGCCGCGGCGTCCAAGAGCGTGGTCATTCCTGAGCCGCCCGGTCCCGAGATGACCATCCCGGCCGGTTCCGGCCCTGACAGGGCAACGACAATCTCCTGGAGCTCGGCTGCCCGAATGATCGGGGGCGAGGTGTGGGTCCCTTCGGTATCGTCCATGGTCCTGTCTCATCTTCGGGCCGCCGGACACACGTTCCTGACGGCTGTGGCACGGACCGGTGTCATTTCCACACGTTACCTCCGGGTTTCAGTCCTGGATTGAGTGGTAACTACTTGGTTTTCCGGGGTTACTTGCATGAAATATTCCCGCTCCACGCGGCCCTCGACGAGGGCTCCGAGGCGGCTAAACAGAGCCTCCGCGCGGCCTGCCACGGAGCCTCCCGGCGAGCGCCGACGGAGCCTCCTGGCAGGGTGCCGAAGCCTCGATTCCAGCCCGCGTCTTGCCCCGGATGTGCATCCGCTGTTATCGCCCTGTGATCTGACTGTGTAAGCTGGTGCCGCAAGAGTAAGTTCCGGCTGGCTACTTCTGGGGAGTTGAAGCGCAGCCGATTCCCGTAACAACTCTGTCGTGACACACCATTTGGCCGTGTACGACGCTGCGGCATTTTCGCCTGCAGATCGCCTTATCCATGCCCAGGTCTCGTATGTCTATGTCCCCAACAGATATGTCACCCAAAATATGAAACACCTGATCACAGCACTTGTCGCCGTGGCGCTCCTTGCCTTCGGCGGGTTCGCCACCATCTCCGCTGTCCAGTCCTCGCACAAATCCGCCTACCAGGCCGGAGACCGCTCTTCGAGCACGAGCACGCGGGCAACCCCCGCACCTTCCGCCTCCTCCACCCCCAAGGCCACGCCGGCGCCGACGTCGACGCCGACGCCCAGCAACGTTCCGGCCTCGACGCCGTCGAGCAAGCCCGCCCCGGCGACGCCCGCGCCGGCCATCACAGCCGCCAGCGCGCCCGCCCCGACGGCGGCGCCGCTGCCCGTCACCGGGACCTACCCGCTGCACACCAACATCGTGAGCACCACCTTCTGGGTGGGTGAGATCTTCAATGCCAGCCTTTCGGACGGCTCCCAGGTGTGCTCCACCTACAACGGCCAGTGGGCTTTGCAGCACACCGGCGTCAACATGGGAACCACTCCTTCCAGCGCGAGCGGTTGCCCCGGCAGCACGTACGGCGGTTGTGACGGAGTCAGCTCCGGCACCGGCACGAACTTCACCTGCGCCACGGAACAACGCGTGGCCAGCAATGGATACTTCCCGCTGCACCAGCCCAAGCCTTTGCAGAACCCGTTCTACCTGGATCTGCCATACGACGACGTCAATGACAGCGTCGCGTTCGCCCAGCGTTGCAATGTGATTCCCTGGGCCGCCGCGGACAACGCCAAAACAGGCGTCAACCACTGCGCGGACTCGAGCTACAGCTACATGAAGAACGCCTGGGTCCAGATCACCGGCCCCAATGGCGGCGTGTGCTACGGACAAGTTGAAGATGCCGGTCCCTCCAGCGGCTCCCTGTACCACGATTCGGCCTACGTCTTCGGCGCGAACAACGCCCGTCCGGCCAACAAGTCCTTCTCCGGCGACCCGAGCCAGGGTGCGGGCATGGATGTGTCCCCTGCCCTGAACGGTTGCCTGGGCTTCGCTGAGCTGAACGGCGACAATGACCACGTCTCGTGGCGCTTCGTTGACCGCGCCAGTGTCCCGGCTGGTCCGTGGCTCAACGTTGTCACCACGTCCGGAGTCACCAACTAGCGCAACACGCGTTCCCGGGGCCCATAAGGTCGGCAAGACACTGCGGACTCCGGAAAAGTCAGACGCCCATGCCGCACAGCCGCAAAGGCTGTGTGGCATGGGCGTCCGCGTGTCCGCTCACTGGGCGCGGCAGCGTCTTAGCCGGTCCGCACGACGGAAGGCCCCGGCGTCGCGATCTCCTGGGATTGGCGTTGGATTCTCCGGACCGGGCTGACCCAGACTCCCGATGAACTCGACGAGTACGCCCTGGGCAAGACCTGGAGGCAGATCACTGCGTCCAGGATCCGCATCAGCGGAAACAAGGGAGCCATCAACAAAAAGCGCGGGTTGCGCATCGAAACTGCGGCAAGGACAGTCAGGAAGAGGTCAGGCAGGAAGACGCCGATCAGGACGTCCTGGGGCCGCAGGACACCCGACAGGAAGACAAAGACGTCCGATCGATTTCCAAAGATCCACACTTCGATGGCCGCGAGGGACGACAGAAGGAAAGCCGGCACCAGAAGCACGAAGAAGAGGCAGCTGGCCACGAGCTCAACAATGTACAGCCCGAGCACAAACCAGAATCTGCTGAATTGCAGGCCGTGCCGGCGGACGGTCTGCCAGAAGCCGAGGATCCACCGACGCACTTGCTTGATGTAGTCCTTCAGGTTGTCCGGATCCTGGGTGTACGCAACGGCGGCAGAGGGATGGAATGCAATCCGTCCCAGTTTTTTTGCATGGATCTCAAACGTCATGTTGAAGTCTTCGATCACCAGTCCTGGCGCCAGGACCTCGATTTTCGCGAGCGCACTGGTTCTGTACATGCTGGCGAATCCAGGCACGATGGAGACGACATTGGCGCCGCGGGCTGCCTGCCCGTATTTGAGCAGCAACTGGACCACGATGTACAAGCGCTCCCGGTAGGCCACCAGGAAGCGGCCGATCGCCGTCGGAGGCGCCGGGCTCATGATCGACTTGGCGCGTCCCGCGACGGCAACCACGGTGGGATCATCAAACAACGGGAGCCCTGTTTCGAGGTAATCCGGCGTCGGGCGGGTGTCCGCGTCCAGGAGCATGACCACCTTGAACCGCTTGCAGAGATCGAAATGGGCGATGCCCGCTGCGAGCGCGCCTGCCTTGCCACGGTTCGGTTCAAGGTCCAGGACCTTCACCCCGGCGGCCCGGGCAATGGCCGCGGTGTCGTCAGTGGACATGTCCGAAACGACGTGGATGTTGCGTCGGGGAACCAACGCGGACGCGGCGAGGATTGTGTCCTTGATGACCAAGGCCTCGTTGTGGGCGGCCACGAGGACCGCAACATTCGACGGGGAGATGCGCACTCCCTTCGAACGATGGCGGGCCCGTTGACGTCGAGGGATCGGCGCCTTGCGGCCGCGCAGCATGGCGATCCACCCAAGGATCCGGTAAGTCAAGCCCCGGGCACGCCACGACTCCTCACCCGCCAAACGGATCAGACCGGCAAGCGACCAAAAGATCGTGCTTACCCCCAGAACCAAAAAGATCGAAAGAACTATCACGGCGACGGAGCTCCAACTGTGTCGTACATTTCGTAGTCATCGGTAGCAAGCTGGCCATCACTGAAGAGGTTCATTCCAAAGCTGATGGCCTCGGCTCCTGCCGGCACGGGCGGCGTTTCCCAGACCGCCTGCTCGTAACTGGTGTTGGCCGCGAACCACGGACTGGCTGTCCAATAGGTCCACGTGCCCAGCTTGTTGCGGTAATACACTTCAAATTGGGTCTTCGCGGTGGACTGGTACCAAGCCCTCAGCGAATAGCTGTGGCCAGTGCTCACGCTCGGAGCGCAGGCGCCGAGGTCGAGGACGGGAAGCAGTTTGGCGTCACCGGAGGAGTATTCGGTCACGTCCAGGCGTCGGGCCACCGCGCCGGTGTGTCCCGGGGTCAAAGTGCTCAGGACCACGGCGTTCTTGCCGTAGGACGACACCTGCCAGCATTGCGGCAAGCCATACTTTCCAGCGATCTCCAGCCCGGGATTCCGAATGGCGTTCTGTCCGGGTGCTGCCGGCGCGGCCACGGGACCGTTCACCACCGGCTTCGCCACGCCGCCGATCACGTCATGTATCGTGCGCACGGCCATGGTCCCTTGTTGGGTCTTGGCCGCCAGCCACGTGGCGAACTGCTCGAACAACGCCGGGCTGATGGAGCGGGGACTGCCGCTGTTATCGATGTCGTAGAAGGTGAGCTGCAACCAGCCTCCGGCCTTTTCGGCCTGCGCCACGGTCGCCTCAAGGTCTGCCAGCGTCCAGTTGCTGCCGACCTCCGATGTTGCCCGTGTCCGGAAGGGGTCGGCAGGGCGGACGGTTTCTGCTGCCGCGCAACCCACGCAGTCAACGGGGGTGGTGATCTCGCCGAGGCCCCGCGCGCTGTTGTAGCCGCATGCGGCCACCAATTCCTCCGACTTCGGCGTCGACGCCGCAAACGGATAGGCAAAGGAAGTGACCTTGAAGCCCCAGTCCGTAAGGTTCGCCCGATCGTTGCAGATCTGCCTCGACGCTTCGTCCGGTTCCACCGACGTCACATCGGCAAGGGTGACTGTATGGCCGCCGATTTCATTCTGGTCCGCGGCCAAGGTGTGGAGATTGTCTACCGTCATGTAGTCGGGTGCGCCGACAAAGCCCGAATCGATGAAAAAGGTTCCCCGGAGGCCGTGCTCCTTCAAGATCTTGGCCGCATCCATCTGGCTTGCCCGGCCCGCATCGAACGTCAAGCTGACGGACGAGAGCGGGTCGGCAGAAGGTGTGGGGCTGCTGTTCGCGGAGCCGCCGGCAGGAACGTGGTTTCCGTTGATCAGCGATGTGGCGCCCGTCAGCAGGAGCAGTACCGACACCCAGGAGACAGCCCATAAGCCCGCCCGTTTCCTCGACGTGCGAACCGGGCCGGATGCCATGCCCTTCCCCCGGGCACTCATCGCCAACCCGCGCTGCCGGTTTTCCTGAAGGGGCCGGTGGCGACTGGGGGAAGCCTCGGTCTCAAAGGCTTATTCACCACCGGCCCCCGTTCAGGGGCCCTCTCTGCGAGGGCGCACTGCCGTCGGGCAGCTCCATCAATTGGCGATGGGTCCATGGGAGGGTCCGTGATGGTTCCCCCCAAAACAGGCTCGAACTCCAGGCAAACGCCTTCTCGGATTAATCCGCCGTGTCCTGATGCCGCTCGGACCAGAGCGTCCGTTTCCATTGTGAGACCTGTCTTTCCCCCGTTGCCCTCAACCAACTGACAGCATCAGCCTATGAATCAGGGCGACGGCGGACACGAGTAGCCTCTACCCGTCTTTACACTCAACCTTGACGTCCGGACAACGCCACTACTCGTCCGCTACGCGCCGAAACCCACCGGGATAAAAGCCGGGTGGGAGCAGGGGCGGATCCGATCTGTTCGTGGTCAAATGGTGCAATCAGGGCAGTCGGGGTTAAGGATGGCGGGAGAGCGTGTCCAGGAAACAGGCAAGCGGCACCCGTGTGGCGGCCGGGGCGCGCGCCAGGCGGACGGTTCGTGGCTTGCCCGCCCCGGCCAATGGACCCCGCCGCCGGCTGTCGGCTTTCGCCCGGGCCTGCATTGCCGCGGTCCTTGTGGTGGTGGGGATGGGAGGCATCCTCGTGTGGCGGTTTACGACCGACGCAAACGGCTCCCTCGAGCCCCCGTGGTTTTCCGGCTACGTCGACGTCACCGTGGTCCCCCAGTACGCCTTCGAGACAGCCGCGGGCGAGGGCACCAAGAATGTCACCCTGGCGTTTGTCGTGGCATTGTCTGGACAGGCGTGCACACCGAGTTGGGGTAGCACTTACAGCCTCGATGCGGCGAAGACCTCGCTCAAGCTCGAGGACCGGATCGCCAAGCTGCGGTCGAATGGGGGCGCCTTCGCCGTGTCCTTTGGCGGCTCAGTGAACAGTGAGCTCGCCAACTCCTGCCAGAACGCAACAGATTTGGAAAGGGCCTACCGGGCCGTCCTGGAGCGCTACAACCCCGCAACCATCGACTTCGATATCGAGGGCGACAACCTGGCGGACAGCGCAGCCTGGCAGCGCCGCGCCTCAGCGATCGCGGCCCTCCAGAAGGAGCGGATCAAGGAAGGACACGCGCTGTCAATTTGGCTGACCCTTCCGGTCACCCCGCAAGGACTGACCGACGCCGGAACCTCGGCCGTTGACCAGATGCTCGCCGCCGGGGTCCAGCTGTCCGGCGTCAACATCATGACCATGAACTACGGTTCAAGCCGGAGTCCATCGCAAAGCATGCTCGATGCCGGAACGTCGGCGGCCCAGTCCACCCACGATCAGCTCAGCATCATCTATCAGCGCGCAGGGACGACCCTCAACAGCGAGCAGATCTGGGGAAAGATGGGATTGACCCCCATGATCGGCCGGAACGACCTCCCTGGCGAAGTGTTTGACCTCGACGCCGCCCGGGGATTGAACTCCTTCGCCATCAAGAAAGGGGTTCAAAGAGTGTCCATGTGGTCCCTCAACCGGGACATGTCGTGCCCGCAGGACACTCCGGAGGACACGGCCAGCCACGTATGCAGCGGCATCGATCAAGGCACCCAACGCTTCTCCGATGTGTTGGGTGCGGGATTCCACGCCAAACTGCCGTGACCCCGCAGATCAACCACTCCGGCGGATCAACCACTCAGGCGTTGGCCGGCAAGCCGGTCGGCCAGGGATCATGCCGGGCCGGGACGTTCCGCCCTGCCCTGGTTCTTGGCTTCGGCCGGCCGGGCGAGGTGCCGGCCGTTGCCGTGCTGGAACAGCTTCTTGAGCCACTGCATGGATACCTCCGGTTTTCGAGGGACTGCTTGTATCGGATTGCTTGGACGGCGCGGCCTACTTCACTTGGCTTACCGTGACGATGTTGAGCCATGGTCCCGCCGGAACCTGGTCCCGTGGCACGAACTGCCAGTCGACTTTGTCCGACTCGCCATCGAGCTCGGAGAAACCGAGGCACCCGTTAAGCGCAGGTGAGACATCCATGCCGGCTCCGTTGAAGTTCTTGTTGGCCGGACGCGCATCATTCGAACCAAAAACGTAGTCCTTGTCGTGATACTGGCCCGGACCGGCATCTTCGATCTGTCCATAGCATTCGCGGTTGCCCAGCCGGATCCTGACCCATTGGTTCTTCATGTAGCTGAAGGAACGGTTCTGGGCGTTGCCCGCGAAACCAGGGTCGTTGGCCCAGGGGATGACGCTGGCCCGTTCCGCAAAAGCGACGGGATCGTTGACGTCGTCAAAAGGAAGATCGAGGTAGAACGGGTTCTGCTTCGGAGTCATGCTGGTTGGCGCATATCCTTTGGCCGGCGTTCTCGCCTCGGTCTGGCAGCCGTTCGTCACCACGCCATCACAGCCTCCGTAGCTCTGCATCCATTGGGAGTCGTAGGTCGAAATCACTTGGCTGCCGTCCGCAGCCTTGGGATCAAAGATCTCGCCGACCCAAAAGGTCGTGGACACAATCCCGGTGTGCCAGGGATATCGGCCGGCTGATTGGCTCGGACTCGGTGCCGGACTTGGTCCTGTGCAGGCTGCCGTCAGCAGGGCCAGGAAAAATGCACAGCAGACGGCTGGGCGTTTCCCACGCTTGACCGTCGATTTCGCCGTATTCACCATTCACTCCCCTGGAGGCCTTTCTCGGGTGCTTCTCGCAGTGTACGTGGCCTTGGGTGGGGGTTCACCGGAAATTGCCTGGCAAATCCCGGCCCGCCATCCTTCAGGACGAGCCGCCGTCAGCCTTTCGGAAAATCGATGTTGTAGCGATACAGGAAAGCGGCCATGGCGTCGCGGTTGATCGCGGTGGTTGGCCTGTACGTGCCATCCGGGAAGCCGGTGGTGATGCCTGTGGACGCCAACCACCGGATCTCGTTGTAGAACGGAGCGCCCGCCGGTACATCGGAGAAGGTCGGTGCGTTCGCCGGCACGGCCGGACTGCCCTTGAGGCGGTAGAGGAACGCGGCCATCGCGGCCCGGCTGACGGCTTCACCAGGGTGGTACGTTCCGTCCGGGTAGCCTTTCGTGATCCCCGTTGAAGCCAGCCACCGGATCTCGTTGTAGAACGGAGCGCCGGGAGGAACGTCGGAGAACGTGGGAGCGTTGGGCGGCACCGCAGGGCTTCCGGAGAACCGGTACAGGAACGCGGCCATCGCATCGCGGGTGATCGAGGTGAGAGGGCGGTAGGTATTGTCCGGCCAACCCTGCGAAATCAAATTGTTCGACAGCCAACTGATCTCGTCATAGAAGGCCGAGGTAGGAGTGACGTCCGTGAAATGCTTGATGCCTGCACTGTCATAGAGTTCGAAATCATCCGTGGTCAGCGTTCCGTTGCCGAGCAGGTTCAAGCCCAAACTGATGGCCGAGGCGCCGGCGGGAAGTGCCGGCGAGGTCCAGGTGGCATGGGCCCAGGAAGTGGATGCCGGGAAATACGGGCTGGCGGTCCAATACGTCCATGTGCCCAGCCCGGTGCGGTAATACAGTTCGAATTGGGTGGCGGTCGTCGACGTATACCAGGCCTTCATCTCGTAGGTGTGGCCGGGGGTAGCACTCGGTGCGCACTCACCCAAATCGAGGGTAGGCAAGAGCTTGGCGTCCCCGCTGGCATAGGCGGACATCACAAGCTGCTCGGCGTGCGTCCCGGTGGTGCCTCCATGGCCTGGAGTCACGGTAGTGAAGGTCGCGGTGTGGCTGCCATAACTGCCTTGGGCCCAGCACTGCGGCAGTCCAGAGGCCACCGGCCCGGCGGTTTCCATGCTGGCGTTCTTGACGAGGTTCCCCGAGGTAACGGGAGGCGGTGCGGCCGGCCCGGCGACAACCGGCTTGAACGCACCGCCCAGTGTCTCTTGCACTGTTTGGACGGCGATCCGCCCGGCGGCCTTCTCCGTGGCCAGCCACTGTACATACTGGGTGAAGAGCGTGGTGGATACCGTCAGCGGATCAGCGATTCCCGACGTTGGATCAATGCCGGTGCCGATGTGGTGGAACGTCACCTGGACCCAGCCGCCGCCCGGCTCGGCCTTGGCGACCAAGTTCTTCAGGTCGGCCAAGGTCCAGGTGTTGTCCACTTCGTCCGGGGCCTTGGTGTCATAGGGATCGACGGGAGGAAGAGTCTCAGCGAATCCAAGTCCAGCGCTCCCGGGCACAACGCTTTCAAGGTCTCCGAGCCCGCGGGCGCTGTTGTATCCGCAGGCCGCAACAGTGCTCTCCACCGCCGGGGTGAGGGACGCGAAGGGGTACGCGAAGTTGGTGACGGTGAATCCCATGGTGGTGAGATTGACCCGGTCATTGCAGATCTGGCGTTTGACCTCGTCCGGACCCATCTGGGCCAGGTCCGGGTGGGTGACGGTGTGGCCGCCTATCTCGTTGCCGTCCGCCTGCAACGCCAGTGCTTCCTGCGATGTCATGTAGTTCGGAGCGTTGAGGAAGCCGGACGGCGTAAAGAACGTCCCTTTGAGCCCGTTGCTTTTGAGGATGGCCGCAGCGGGGATCTGGTCCGCGTTGGCGTCGTCGAACGTCAGGGTAATAATGGTGTTCGGCGCCGCGTGCGCGGCCGGTACCGCTATCCCGAAAACAGACGCTGACATCAAGACGCTCAGAACGCCGGCGAGCCAACGCGGTTTTCCGGCAGGGCTCAAACGTTGGGCCCTGTGGCGAGGTTGAGACAAGGACGCCCCCCAAACACGTTGCATTTGCACTCAGCCTTTCCTTTTGTGCTGCTTCTTCAGTTGAACGACTTCAGTTGAATGACGCCGCACGGTCGGCGGCTTCATGGCCCACGCATCACGATGCGAGGGTGATCTTCCATCCCGCGGGATCCAGGACTTTTGCCGGCTTGTAGTCGGCGGCAACGTTGCGGATGATTTCATCCAAGGTGGTCTTCGGGTCGAAGCCGACAAGCCCCAGGGACTTGCTGTTGTCCGGAACCCGCCGCCGCATGTCTTCGTAGCCTTCCGAGTACGCCTGCTCATAGGGCACCAAGGTGATGGCGCTGTCGCTGCCGAGGAGTTCGACTATCCTTTGGGCCAGCGTCAGGATGGAAATCTCGTAGCTGCCGCCGAGGTTGTAGGCATTTCCGTAGGCAAGCGGCTCCTCTGAAATGCGGACGATGGCCGGAACGATGTCGCCGACGTAGGAGAAGCACCTCGTCTGGTGGCCGTCTCCATAGACCGTCAGGGGCTCACCGGCGAGCGCCTGGCGGACCAGTCGTGGAACAACCATTCCGTAGCGGCCCGTCTGCCGCGGACCGACTGTGTTGAAGAGCCTCACAATGGCGACCGGCAAGCCGAATTGGCGCCAGTATGCGTGGGCGAATGCTTCGTCGATGCCTTTGGCCGCGGCGTAGGTCCACCGGGATTTGAGCGCAGATCCCAGGATGCGGTCCGCTTCCTCCGAGAGGCTGTCCGAAGTGTTCTTGCCATAGATCTCGCTTGTGGAGGCCAGCAGCAGCGAGGCACCGGATTCCAGGACCGAGTCCAGGACCACTTCGGTGCCATGGATGTTCGTGCGGAGGCTCTCCAACGGGTGGTCGACAATCAGGTTCACGCCAACTGCGGCGGCCAGGTGGAAGACCCTGTCGGAACCCGCCACGACTTTGTCCACCGCGTCGCGGTCGAGAATGGTTCCCTCGATGAAATGGAAGTTCCTGTGGCCGATGACGCCTTTGAGGTTCTCCAAGCGTCCGGTGGACAAGTTGTCCAGCACGGCGACTTCGTCCCCTGCCGCCAACAAGTGCTCAACGAGGTGGCTTCCTATGAACCCGGCACCGCCGGTTATTGCTGTTTTCATTACTCCTGCTTCCGTCGGAAAACCTGGTGGATCTAGAGCCGGGTTACGTTGTCGGCTTTGGGCAAGCGGTACGTCGTGTCCAGGACTGCGGGTGCTTCGGCCAGCCAGTCAAGTTGCATCTGGCTGTGCCTCGTGTGCAGGATCACCAGATCCGCACCCCAATCGGCCGGCGATTGCTCGGACTCGAGTGTCCCGCCGTGACCGTCCGGAGCTGTCCGGCACCAAGGGTCGGAGAATGCCACTTCCGCACCGTCGGCGATCAGGGCGGCGATGATCTCCAACGCCGGGGATTCCCGGAGATCTTCGACGTCGGGCTTGTACGCAACCCCGAGGACCATGACGCGGGCACCGGCAACACCGTGGTTGCGGTCGGAGAGGATTCGCCGGGCCTTCTCAACAACCTGGTGCGGCCTGCCTGCAATGCCGGCCATCGCTTGTTCGATCACGGGGGCCGTCAAGCGGGCTTTGCGCAATTGCCACAGCAAGTAGTGGGGGTCGCACGGTATGCAGTGGCCGCCGACTCCGGGACCAGGGGTGAACGCCATGAATCCGTAGGGCTTGGTGGAAGCGGCATCGATGACGTCCATCACCTCCATGTTGAGTTCGTGGCAGATGTCGGCGAACTCGTTCGCCAAGGCGATGTTGACGGCCCTGAAGGTGTTTTCCACCAGCTTGGTCATTTCCGCAACGTCCGCCGACGGCACCACGTGAACCAACTTGGTGCTGGCGCTCAGAAGCCGTTCGGCAACTTCGCCGCAGGCCGGGGTCACGCCGCCGACTACCCGCGGGACGTCTTCGTGGGAGAACGAGTCCACGCCGGGGTTGATGCGCTCGGGCGAGAAGGCCACGAACACATCACGGCCCGGAATGAGTCCCCTGGCAGCCAGGGGCAAAGCCAGAAGGTCCCGGGTGGATCCTACGTACGTTGTCGAGGTCAGCATCAGCAACTGGCCGGTGGTCGCGAAATCGACCACCGAAGCGCACGCGGACCGGAGAATGCCAAGGTCCGGAACCAAGTACTCGTCCACGGGAGTGGGAACGCAGACAACCACCGCCGCCGCGCGGGCAAGCAACGACAAGTCGCTGCTCAGCATGAAGGTGGGGTCCAGCAACGCGTTCCTGAGCCGCTCCTTGTCCGAGTCCAGGAGATCTGCCCGTTGCTCGCGGATCACGGCCAGGCGGGCGTCGGACACGTCGAGGCCGAGAACACGCCGCCCCGAGGCGTTGATCGCCAGTGCGGTGGGCAGGCCGACGTAGCCCATGCCCACGATCGCCACGTCGAAGGTAAAAGCCTGGTCCTGTGTGGTTGCCCGTGTCCCTGCGCCCTCCGGCCATGCCGGCGCCTGTGTGTGCAAGGACTGCGAGCTCCCGCTGGGCTCTGCCTTGAGGGTCTTTACCTTCGTGTTCGGTGCCATGGTCAGTCGACCTCCCGGTGCCTGTTGTCTCCAGTGTGAAAGAAAGCCGGCGACGAAACGGGACGTGCCCTGGTCTCAGAGGGCACATGACCGCCCGCCGCCGGCTCGATTGTGGGGGCACCCGCCGAATGCGTGCGCCCGGTTGCATTGGAGTTGATTTCTCGCTGGATTACCGGGTGGTTTTCCTGTAGCAAAGAATTCTTCCTGCGTTTCATCTCGAGACCCACTTATCCCCAATTGAGTGGCGGTTGCCATCAGGAAAAGCGTATTAACGAACCCCTAGGGCGGGCGCGAGTGGGCTCTACCCGTCTTTGGATGCGCGGTCCCTTCCGAGGCCATTGACTACCCGTCCGAGCGCTTTTAACCACTCGATTCAGTACTCGCTTTTGGGCCTCGGTCCCTTTACCGCAGCGGACGACGGCGGAAGGAGACTTCGGGGAAGCGCTCACCCATCGCCGGGGCCGGGCCAGTTACGCCCGCGGCTAGCCCTGGCCCTGCGTGCCGTGGGCGCCGTTCATCAAGTCTTCCCGGTGGCTGATGCCGAGCTTGGCGAACATTCGATACAGGTGACCCTCAACGGTGCGCAATGACAGGCCCAAGCTCAGCGCAATGTCCTTGTTGCTCGATCCCGACTGCACCAGCGTTGCGATTTCCTGTTCGCGCCGGGTCAGTTTCTGGAGATCCGGGGAGCCCCCGTCAACGGCCGGACCGGCCTTGTCGAGGGCGGCCGTGCGGCGCTTGAGGAGCCGCTGGCCCTCGAGCTGGCGTGCCTTGTCGCCCCTGCTTTCAAGGATGCGCAGGGCGTGGCTGGCGCAGTCGGCTGCGGCGAGCTCCAAGCCGTCCCTGGCTGCCGAGTCGCTCAGCTCAATCAGGCGGTCCGCGTCCTTGTGCGCGAGGGCGAGCCCGACGCTCAGGGCAAACTCCGCAGTGCGGCCTTCGCTGCCTTCCGCTACGGCCGTCAGCCGGCGTGCCACACCAGGGTCTCCGAGCCGCAGGACCAACATCAGGATGTCGATCTCAGCGCCGATCGCTCCGTCCGCAGCCGCGGAATCCGCAAGGGCCATCAGTCTCGCGATCGCCGTCTGCGTTCCGGTATGTTCGGCCCGCGCTACGGCCGCATGGCCTTGCGCCAGGAGCGACGGATGCACGCCTTCCCGGATCAACGCGTCGTATTCGCTTGAGTACGTCATCGCAGTGTCCCGGCGCTTCAGGATCGACGCCGCATAGGCGGCGGCAGCGACGGCGTCGGGCAGGTCGCTTCCCATATCGGAGACCCGCAGCATGCTGACCGCCTGCCGAAGCCTTGGCAGCGCCACCCCCAGGTCTCCCCGGCGCAGGTCAACCATTCCTGCAGCCAAGTGGAACATCCCGCCTGAATAGATCAGGGAGTTCGGTGCTTGGGAAACGTGGTTCTTGAGAAAGGTTTCAAGAGCGCCGAACTCACCGGCCTGTTGCAGGGCAAGGATGTAGCGGCGCATCACCATCCCCGCGTACTGGAGGCTCCAGTCGCCGCTCGTGGCGACCATCTCCTGTATCTCCATCAGAATCTGGATGGCCGAAACCGGCCGTCCCGTGACCGCCATGGCCTCTGCGAGGAGGGTACCCGACACGAGGCGGGACTCGTCGTCGTCCGCTTCTTTCCAGATCTGGCGGAGCTCACGCTCCGTCTCGATGTAGTGGCCTTCGGCTTGGAGGCCTTCCAAGGAGAGGAGCCGGCTTCCCAGCTTCCCGCGTTCCAGTTCATCAGGGTCGATGCCTTGACGGGATTCGGCGAGCCGGGCCAGGGCTGCCTCCCATTCGTATGCTGCCTGTTTGATGGCGTTCGGCCCGACGCCTTGACGCCCGGCAAGCTGGGCCGCCAACATCGATGCCTGACGGACCGTCCGCGGGTCATTTGTCCTGTCCACCACTCCGGCGAGCGAGGACACCGATCCCCTGATGTCGCCCCGGTACCATTTGGCGCGTGCCACCTCCACCTGGGCTGCCAGCCGCAGGGAAGGATCCTTGATTGCGCCGGCTACCCGTTCCACGTAGCTGGGGATGAACAAGCGGTTGGCCAGCTGGGCTGCTTCCAGGATGTCGGAGTCCGGGACCTCGGTGCCCGATTCCAAGCCCCAGGAGACATAGCGCAGCAGGCCGTCCATGGTCTGCGGTTTGGCATCCATGAGGTCCACGATGCGCCGCCGGATGGTCATGCTGTGGGCGGTCGGGACCAGCTGGCGGATCACTTCGCCCACCAGCGGCTGGGCCAGCCGGACATGCCGGGCGGGGTCTGATGCGATCTCGATGAAATGCAGCTCCTGCAGTTCGTCCACAGCCGTGGAGTCGCAGGCCTGTTGCACGACGCTCAGCGGGACGGGCTCCGCGAGTGCCACGGTTTCCAGGGTTTCACGCTGCGCGGCTCCCAGCATCAGGATCTGGTTGCGCACGAGGTCCATGAGGCGCACGCTGGTCCCCCGAAGCTCGCCCGAAAGCATCCAGGCATCGTTGCGGCACACCAACTGGCCCAGCGACTTGGCGTGCTCGATGAGTTCCAGGAGGAACATCGGGTTTCCACCGGAGTACTTGCAGAGGACCGCGCTGGTGCCCTGCACCACGGGCGCATCCAAGGCCTGGGCGCAAAGTTGGTTGACTTCCTGCTCATTGAGCGGCTGCAGGTCGAACCGGTCCACGAGCCCTTCGGACCACATCGAGAAAACCTCGGCTGGCGGGGCAGGATACGGCCGGCACAAGAACACGACTTTGGCGGCTTCCGCTGCCGCCAGCTGTGCCAGGACAGCCACGCTGCTGTCGTCGATGTGGTGCGCGTCCTCCACGATCAGGACGGCTGGTGCCGGATGCGGTTGGCCTGCCGGGTTCAATGCCGCCACCACAGCCCTGAGGACGGACAACGGCTCATTGATCTGGCCGGGGGTCAAAGCCGTCAGCAAGGGTGCCAAGGCAGCAAACGGCACCGAGGCCAGGGTGGGACCGGCAAAGACCCTGAAAGGGCGGACACGTTGCCCCAATTCGTGGACCACTTCGTTAATCAGTGCGGTCTTGCCGATGCCCGCGTCGCCGAAAAGCAGGACCCCGGGGCCATTGGCATCGAGAAGGCAGTCCACGACGGCTGCCATCACGCTGAATCGACCAACGAGCGCATCTGCCGCGAGAACCTCAGTCATTTCGCACCTCCCTCGACGTTGCCCAAGGCGAAGCTGAGCTCGGAGCGTTCCACGATTTTCAGCTTGCCGAAGATCTGGTAGAGGTGCCCCTCCACCGTGCGTACTGAAACATGGAGCTTCGCGGCGATGCCTTTGTTGCTCTCCCGGTTCGCCGCCAGCCGGGCGATCTCCAACTCGCGGGCAGTGAGCTTGAGTCCTTCTTGGTTGCCGCCTTGCGGTGTGCGCAAGCGCTGCCGGCACGTCTCCGCGAGCTGCCGCGCCTTCCTCAGGACCCCCTTGTCCAACTGGATGTGGTCAAGATGCAACACGGTCTCCGCGATATCGAAGGCGAACCTGTCGTTCTGCATGTCTTCGGCCAACCGCGCGGCCTCGAGAAGAAGCTCGGCACTTCCGGATATTGTGGCCCGTGCGTACGCGACGCACAGTTCGGCGAACTGTCCCTGGCACCGGAGGGCCGAGTCCAACAGCCGCGGAGCGGCTGCCACCGCGCCCAGCCGAACGGCCGAACTGAGGCAAAAGATCTCGTGACCCGGGGCACCCTCGTCCCGGTCGGCGTCGGCCAAGCGGAGGAGCTCGCCGACGGCGGCCTCCGGGCCGTCGATTCGATCCCTGGCCAAAGCCGCGAGGTACCTCTTCGTCCGTTCCTTCCGCCACGTCGGCCTGCGCAGCTGGGTGGATGCTTCCTTCAGGTAATGCAGGGCCTGCTCTTGCCCGCCTTGCAAGGCGGAGGCGTAGGCCGCCGCCGTGCAGGCGACATCCAGCATGCCTTCATTGTCCTGGACCCGCAGCTGGCTGATCACCGGAATGAGCGCTTCCAGGCCGTCTTGGCCACGGCCCTGGATGCACCGGAAGATCGCTTTGGGAAGATCGATGGCAGTCGGGAGGGCCTCGGCGGCGGAAACCAGGAGGTCATCCCCGGGCTGGACCATTTCCCCTTCTTTGTCCCAGCGTCCGGCGAGTACGAAGGCGAACCGCAGCCGCGATGTGGCGCGTCGGGCTGCGGCGACGGATACGGACGGATCATGGCAGTCAGCCACCAGCTGTTCTGCCATGTCCGCCGCCTCGGATTGCCGTCCCGTCAGGGCCCATGCCTCGCACAGCCAGCTTCCGGCGAGGAGGCGGAACTCCGTGCCGTGCGATTCAAAGTCTTGAAGTACCTCTTCCAGTCGTGCCGCCATCTCGGCGTACGAACCCGAATAGCTGGCCGCCTGCGATTCGGCCAGGACAAGCTCCTCCCGCAGTGTGGCGATGCCCGGGCCGTTTGCGGCTCTGGTCGCTTCGTCGTCGAGCCGTCGACGGACATGCGACAAGGTCTCGCACGCTTGCGGCGTGGTTTCGGGGAGTGCCAGAAAAGCCGAAGCCTCCGCCAGCTTGAGCCGGACCCATTCGGCAAGGGGGGCTTCGTCACCGGACCCACCAACGCGGACCCTCAGCACGTCCCGGGCCCCGGCGACGTCGCCGAGTGTCATCAACGCACGGCTTTCCTCGGCTACTGCCCCGGGCAACGTGGAGTGGCCTGGAATGCTCCGGACCAGGCGGAGGGCCAGCCGCGCATCAAGCTGCCGATTCGCCACTGCGGCAGCCTCAAGCGCTTCTTCCCTTCCCAACGTGGCTCCGCAGTCCAATGCCCACGCGGCCATGGACAGCAACATCGAGCGCTGGCCGAGGGCCGGATCCATCGACTCCAGGAGCAAGCCGCGCAGTTCGTTGCTGCGGCCGGGTGGAACATTCGCGCGGACCACGTCACCCACCAGCTGGCTCTGGAGGTGAGCCATCCTGGGCAGCGAATCGTCGACGACGAGGATGCTCCTTTTCTCAAGGGAATCCACATCGTCCGCCGATGCGATGGCCAGCAGGGATTCCAGGGGGACGGCCCTGGCCAGGGAAAGGATCTCCAGGACTTTGCGCTCACCGGCCTCCATCCGCCCAAGCCGTGTGGTGATGAGATCGGTGATTGCCCTGCCGTGCAGTTCGCTCCGGGACGTCAGGACCCAGACGCCGTCGCTTTTCAGGAGCGAACCAGACTCGCCGAGCTCCGCCGCGAGCATCTTGAGGTAGTGGGGGTTGCCCCCGCTGGCCGTCCACAAGGCATGGGCGCCGGACGGCGAGACCTGGGCTCCCAGCCCGGCCTCGAGCCAGGCATGCGATTCATGGAAAGTCAGTGCTTTGAGGTCTATCCGGTGCAGGAACCCATCGCCGCAAAGCCGCGTGATCTCGCCGCAGAGCCGCTGCGGGTCGGTGCAGGTGAGGACAAGCTGGGCCGTGCCGTTCCTCGCGAGTTGGGCAACCGTCATGGCCGCCAGCTCGTCAAGCTCGGCCGCGTTTTCAATGACCAGGTACACCGGTTTTCCCTCGGCGCGCTCACGAAGCAAATTGGTGAGTGCCGACAACACCAGGACGGGATGGGCCAGGTATCCCGGGTCAAGATCGCTCAAAAGGATGTTGAGGGCCCCGTAGGGCGATCTGGCCAACGCTGCGCTGCCGCGGATGACGACGACCAATGAGCGCCCGCGCAGTTCGTTCACCGCACGAGTAGTCAAGTAGCTCTTGCCGCTCCCCGACGGGCCTGTGACGAGCACTCCACCTTTGGAGGCCGCGAGTGCCAGGGCAATGTCCTCAACATCGGCCCGGGGCCCGATCGGCGGCCAGATGGTCGGAATGACCGGCTTGCCTTCGGCTCCGTCATGTGGGTTCGGAGCCGAGGACGCGTCGAACGCCTGGTACCGGGACCCGCCCCCGGACCGAGGGGCATGGACCGTAGATGCACTGCCTGCTGTCAACATGAGCGAGACCCCCAGTGATCGAGTGGTGACACCCCCCAATTAACCAGCTAGCCGTCAGGCCTACACCAGTAGTGAGTACTCGACTTTCATGACCCCGGATACTCGTATGCGGGTGTGAGTACCCCTGCCCCGGGTGGCGGGTACTCGTCGGCGGCAGTGGCTGCGGCTCGAAACGAGAGTACGCTACCACTGCCCTGCTGCCTCTCCCGGCTTCAGTTTGTGCCCGACGCTCCCTGCGCGACGGCGGCAGCCCCCGCAAGTTCGTCCCTGCCGGTGATCCCCAATTTCGAATAGCACCGGTACAGATGTCCCTCGACGGTGCGCACGGAGATGAGGAGCGTGTCTGCGATTTGCCGGTCGCTGAGGCCCTGGACCGCCAGGTTGACGATGTCCCATTCCCTCCTGGTCAGCTTCGGAGCCATGGAGTCGTGCGGCGTTTCTTCCCTGCCGTATCCCAGTTCTTCGTTGCAGCGCGCCAGCCCCGCGCGGGCCGCCACGCTGAGCTCCTTGGTGTGGCCCCGGTCCGATGCTCCCAGCGCCAAACCATAGGCCTTGGCGGCCAGGTGATAGATGGTGGCAGCCTCCAGCTTCTCCGCTGCGGACAGGTACCGCGCGGCACCCCCGAAATTGAGTGCGAGCCCGTATTCCGCGAGCGCTTGCGCCCATTCGCCTTCGGTGGCGGCTGCGGTTTCACAAAACCGCTCCAGCCTGCTGGCGTCTCCCAGGCCAAGCGCGAGCTCCAGGGCATGAAGTTCAAGGTACGTGGCATTTTCCTTCGCCGCGTTGTCGGCGTTGAGCCGCAAAGCTTCCACGCCGGAGCCATCAGCGTTGAGGAGTTCGAGCGCGGCGTCGAAAAAACTCTTTGCCTGTGCCGCGAGAAGGTGGGTGCTGTGTTGTCCCCAACCCTTGTAGTCCGCTTGGAACCGTTCGGCTTCAGGCAAGCCCGCGCCGGCTGCCGCGTAGAAAGCCATGGCGGCACACAGTCCGAAGAGATTCTGCGGATCACTGTCCCTCAGGGCTTCGAGGCCCGCAGTCAGCAACGGCAAGGCGTCGCCGGATTTTCCTTGCCTGATGGCGATGTACCCGGCAACCACGTAGGCCGCTCCGCCGAAGGACGCCATCGAGACGCCCGATGTTTCGTAGTACCTGTCGAGGAGCTTTTGCGCTTCCGCCCAGTCGCCCACGGCCAAGGCGCAAATGACGAGGCGGGCGGAGATGAACTCCGGGACGAAGAAAACGTCGTTCTCTTGGGGCTGGGCCAGGGCGGCAGCCTCGAGGACCAACTGCTTTGCCTGGCGCCCGCAGCCGAGCGCGCAGAGCATTTCGGACTTCATGGCGAGCGCCAGGGCCTTGAACAGCGGAGGCAAAGAGCCGTCCACTGTTCCCGTCTGGAGGAGCACGCGTTCCAGTTCGGGGCCCATCTTCCGGTAGTCGCCGTCCACGGAGCCGGCCAGCAGCCCGATCACGGTGACGGCGAGCGGCACTGCGGCTTTCGCGTCCGGCGAGCGCTGGCCCTCGAGTCCGGGCTGCTGTCCGCCCCATTCGCGCAGGGCCTCACCTTCTGCCCGGATCAAGGAAGCGGACTGCCCGACGGCGGCCCGCGTGACCGCGCGAAGAAGGCTGCCGGAAACTACGTTGGAGGCGCCGGCGTCGACTGTTCCTTGTGCCAGGACTGTCGCGGCCTCGTCCCGGCGGCCGAGATTGAAGTACGACCTGGCCAAGACCGCCTGGGCAATCGATTGCCACTGCGGGTCCCGTACCGCTGTCGCCATGCGCAACGCCGACTCGCTCTGCAGGAGCCTCGCCGAAAGGACAGCCGCCCGGATCAGGAGACGATCGGGCACATCCGCCCCGCAATCCAGTGACCACGTCACCATCCTCAGCAAGGAATCCGGGTTGTCCTCCAAGACATCCATGCGCGAGATCAGCTGCCGGTGCAGTTGAAGGCTCTGCGCTGCCGGGACGATGCTGCGAAGCACCTCTCCGTAGACCGGATTGACGAGCCGAAGCGTTGGCAACCCATTGCCCCCGGGCTTGATCAAATGCTGGTCCACCAACTCCTGCACGGCCGCTTCTCCGGCCACGACGGTAATCAACGTCTCGTCCACCGGTTCCGCCAAGGCAATCAAGTTCAAAGCTTCCCTGCCGGCGGCCGAAATACGCATCAGCTGGAGTTTGACGACAGCCTCGAGCTTCACCGTGTGCACAGGGGTTGCGGCTGCCTTGAGCCACACCCCGTGCCTCTGGACGAGGGTTCCCGAGCTCTCGGCTTCGCGGACAAGGGTCTTCAGAAGCAGGGTGTTACCCCCTGCCTCGGTCCAGAACCCATGGCTTGTGCTGTTCAGGACGATTCCCCCCAAGAGAGCCTCGCACAATTCGTGGCCCTGCTCTGCTGTCAGGGGCTCCAGGTCGAACCACTCGGCAGTTCCTTCGTGCCACAAGCGCAGGAGCGGGCCCGGAACTCCCGGCCGCGGAACGCATGCGGCCACGATTTTGGCCCATCCTGCCTGAACAAGCTCCGTCAGCATCGCGCAGGTTGCATCGTCCAGGTAGTGCGCGTCATCGACGAGCAGCAAAGCCGGTCCGGTACCGACGCGGATGCCCTCGAGGTGATCCCAAAGTGAGCGCAACACAGCGACCCTGGAGGATATGTCGGCAAGGGAGAGGTGGGAAAGAAACGGAGCCAGCACCCCATACGGGACAGCGGACAATGAGGGACTCCCGTGAATCGGGACTACCGCAAGGTCCCCGCCAAAGACGTTGCCTACCTGGGCCAGGAGCGATGACGCGCCGAGACCGGAATCACCCACGATGAAGACGGCCGAACAATCGTCCGCACGGATTGCTGCCGCAATTCCAGGAAGCAAATGCCCATAGTCGATCCACGGTTCGGGCGGTCTTGCGCCGCTTTCTCCGACATGGCCATGCACCGCCGCAGCGTTGTCATGACTGCGCGGTTCCTTCAAGCTCGCTCCTCGATGAGATGCCCATTTTGGTGAAGATTTGGTACAGGTGACCTTCTACTGTGCGGACGGAAACTTGCAACTGGTTGGCTACCTCTTTGTTACTCAACCCTTGACTGGCCATCTTTGCAACCTGACGCTCCCTTTCGGTCAGTTCGGGTCCGAAAGTGTGCGGGGCCAGGGGCAGCACAGGCACGGTACCGACCAGCCGGTCCAGCCGCTGCTGGGCCAGCCTGGCGGACGCCGAATCGCCGGCTTCCCGGGCGATGTCCAGGGCCAGGACGGCACAGCGGGACTCCACCGCATCCAGGCTCAGTTCCTGGGCAACGGACGCTGCGAGAAGCAGCGTCTTCGGGTCCTTCTTGCGGCTTCCCTCCGCCACCATCCGGTTCACCGCGGCCATCTTGCCTTGGCGGCGGGACGAAACCTGCTCCAGGAGCAACAACTCTTCCTCGGTGCCGTGTACGGTGGCGCCGAAGAGGCTGATGGATGCCGTGGTGATCCGCCCCTTCGCCAAGTCACGGTTGGCCGACTCGATGAGGCTCTGTTTCGCCCCGGGATCCTTCAACCAGCGTCGTGCCATCTTGACGCAGAATTCGGCCATCCACGCGGGGAACCACGCGGTCTCGCCCTGTCCTTTTTCGGCCAATTCGAGGAAAGTCCGGGATTCCTTGACATCGCCGGCCTGGGCGTAGGCAAAGGCGAGCGCGGAATAGGCCAGGACGGGTCCGTAGTAGTTGCGCCTGATCTCCAATTGCGCCTGGGCCCCCAGGAGGGTGTCGATCGCAACTGAGGCCCGTCCGGCATAGGTGTAGGAAACACCCAGTGCGAGTTCGGCGGCGCCGCCAAGGTAGTGGATGTTCTTTGGCTGCTGATCGAGGGTAGCCGTCAGCATCCGTGCTAGTTCTTCCCACTGTCCGCTGCAGAGGAGTGCGGCGAACAAGCCTTCGGACAACCAGTTGTGCAACCGCGGGCGGGCCTTGGCGCGCTGTATCTTGTGCTTCAACTCGCGCGCCAGTTCGATGGCCTCCATTTCCCTGCCGAGTACCGCCCAGGCCATGGTCAGCAGGCTCCCGCAGCTCAACCGCTGCTCAAGATCGAGGCCGTCCCTGTACTCCTGCTCCAAGGCTTCGGCAACGTCGGCATACTCTCCCTGATGGACCTGGAGCTCGAAACGCGCGAGCCTGAGCATCCCGCATGCCCGTTCAATTTCCGTGCCATCCGCTCCGGCTTCCTGCGACCGGCGGGAAAGATCTTCCTGGGCCTCGGCGATGAGGCCGGGTATCTGGAGGTGCCCGCCTGGAATCCACAACAGCGCACTGCAGAGCTCCTGGACATAGTCCGCATATTCGTACGGCGGGAGACGCCGGAGCTGCTCCGGCGCCACGTCCTTCAATGCGGCAACCGCGGCCTCGTGCTCGGCCAGAATGACGTGGGAAACGCAGCGTTGCTGGGCAGCAGCCACCCATTCCTTGTCCTCGCGACCGATCTGCCGGGCGCATTCCAAAGCGAACCAAGGATCGAACTGCCTGTTTGCCGCGGTGGCGGCCGCCAGGGCCACTGCCGGTTCAAGGGTTTCGCGGACGTTCAGCGTCGAAGAGGCAAAGCCCAGGAGCGCCTCGGCGTCGAGGTCCCGGGTAATGCTGCCCATCACCCCGGCGGCAAGCTGCCGCAGTTCATTCCGCCGGGGCAGGTCCATCCAGCCTCGAATGACCTCACCCATGTACTCGTCGCGCAGCGCCACCCGGCGGGCACCTGACCGTTCGATGCGAAGATAACCGGACCACTCCATCTCCGCGACCACTTCAGGTTCCAGCACGTCCAACAGTACGGAGAGCGGGGCGGTTCGAATGAGCGCAAGCAGCTCCAGGGCTTCCCGGACCGCGGGACTCTCCCGGGCCAGGCGCGACCGGACGAGGTCTGTCAGGACTTCCGCGGAAGAAAGGTGGATTTCGCCTTTCATTGCCCAAACCTGACCGGCCAGGTGCAGGTTGCCTGAGCGGAGCTGCTCGGTGACGATCGCTTGGAGAACCAAGGGATTTCCACCACTGGATGCGTGCAAAGCGCTTGCTGCCGTTGCGGTCACCCGTTTTCCCAGGACGCCGCCCAGCAATTTGGCAACTTCCGCGCGGGAAAAGACCTGAAGTTCGACCTCGTCGAGGAGGCCGTCTTTCAAAAGCCTGATCAGGTCTTCCGGCATGTCCGTGGCTTGGCGTACAGTGACGAGGACTTTTGCGGTCCCGCTAATTAACAAGTGCACCAGGAGGGCCGTGCTCATGCTGTCCAGCGCAGGAAGTTCCGAGAGAACCAACAGCACTTTGCGTCCCGCGGCATCCGAACTGATCAAGTGCGAGATGCCGTAGATGATCGCGCCGGGGGAATCTGCGGCCTCTGCCGGCAGCCTCGCGACCAGATGGGCGAGCGCCCCGAACGGGGTGTTGACGTCCGTGGAGCCATGGAGGTGCAATACGTGCGTGCTTGGAGTGAGCCGGGCTTCCACCGAACGGGCAAAGGTCGCTTTGCCCACGCCCGGTGCGCCAACCACCACCACTCCGTACGAAGACGGTTCGTCGAGCGCTTCAATAACCGTGTTCTGAAGATCCTGCCGGACCAGCGACGACCATTTTCGACGTTCTGCAGCCCCCAGTGGCTGCCGCTCCGTTGCGGATCGCCCTGTTTCTGATTCCGGTGTTGCTCGCAATTTAGATCACGCTACCTTCGCAGCTCTGGCGGACGTGACGTTCAGCGGGTCGTTTGCCTTAGGATTTCCTCTTCACCCCCAGCAGTGATTTGCAAAGTATCATAGCGACCGGTCCGAATCAATTAGTCAGGCGACGAACGATCAGGGTACTTGTTAACCACTGAAATGAGTGCGCGTGGGCCGCGTCGCCCCGGCCCACGCGATCGAGGGGCCCCAAACGAGCGTGCGGGTGTGGAGAGGTAGCGGGGAGGTTCCCTGGCCGAGCCGAGCGGGTGGGTCAGGCCTTGACCGGGTGGAACTTCTGCTGGGCGGCAAGCAAGCCTTCGGTCATCAGGACCTCCACAGCATCCGCCGCTTCATCCAGGAGAAATGGAAGTTCCTTCTTTTCGGAGGCTCCAAAATCCCTCAGGACATAGTCAGCGGTGTCCATCCTCCCGGGTGGCCTGCCGACGCCCACGCGAACCCGCAAATAGTCCTTGGTGGCCAAAGCCTTCGAAATATCCCGCAGGCCGTTATGGCCGCCCTCTCCGCCGCCGATCTTCAACTTGACGGTATTGAAGGGAATATCAATTTCGTCGTGGACGGCAATCACGTGATCCGGTGCAATGTCGAAAAACCGGGCCAGGCCGGAAACAGGTCCCCCGGAGACATTCATATAGCTCATCGGTTTCGCCAAAACCACGCGCGGTCCCCCGATCCCGAGCCTGCCCTCGACCACCTGGGCCCGGGCCTTGTGGGCCTTGAAGCTTCCGCCCATGCGCGAGGCGAGTTCGTCCAGGACCATGTGGCCGACGTTGTGGCGGTTGTGGCTGTATTCAGCGCCGGGATTGCCAAGGCCTACGATCAGCCAAGTGTCTGTCATGGAGTCATCCTAGGGAATCAGGAGGGTGGAATGAAAAAGAAGTGGCCGGGACCCCTCAGGGACCCGGCCACTCTCGAAGGCTTCTGCCGACTACTAGGCAGAAAGACTACTCAGCAGCAGGAGCTGCCTCTTCCTCGGCCTCGGACGTGGCCTCGGAGATGTTGATGATGAGGGTCTCGGGGTCGGTGAGCAGTGCCGAACCGCTCGGCAGGACGATGTCCGAGGCGTGGACGTGCTCGCCGGCCTTACGGCCTTCGATGCTGATTTCGACGAAGGTCGGCAGGTGCGTCGCTTCGGCTTCGAGGGAAACCGTGGTGGCTTCCTGGTTGGCGACTGCGCCGATGGCAGCATCGCCAATGACGTGGACGGCCACGTCAACGGTGACCTTCTCGCCCTTGCGGACGGTCAGGAGGTCGATGTGCTCGATGATCTGCTTGATCGGGTCGCGCTGGATGTCCTTGACCAGGGCCAGGTGCTCTTCGCCGTTGACGTCCAGGGCCAACAGGGCGTTGGAAACGCGGACGGCCAAGGTGGTGGCGCGGCCCGGCAGGTTGACGTGGATGGGCTCAGCGCCGTGACCGTAGATGACGGCCGGGATCTGGCCGGCTGCGCGGGCGCGGCGGGCGAAACCCTTGCCGAATTCGGTGCGCAGTTCTGCTGCGAGCTTCTGCTCAGACATGTGTACTCCTTGATTACTGTGGCGCCGGCAAATTGCCGGCAAGTCGATCAGCAAGGGCGGAGGTCTGTGGTGACCTTCCACGCCCGGCAGAATGCCCGCCGCTGAGCAGCAGGTTCAGTCCGCCTTCGTTGAAGGAGATTCAGACCCAGTCGATAACGGAGACCCGCAATCCGGTTTTAACCCGGATGTGCTCTCCCTCGCCAAGGTATCCCCAAGAGTTTAGCAGCCGCGTCCCGCCAAAGGGAAAACGGCCCCGGCTTTGCCCAACTCACTCGCATTAGGTGTCGTTATCAGGCCCCAAAACGACAACAAATGCGAGTCAGTTGGGTGCCGGCGGTGCTTAGGCGTTGCCGTCGAAGAGGCTCGTGACGGAACCGTCGTCGAACACTTCACGGATGGCGCGCGCAATCAACGGCGCGATCGACAGCACCGTGAGCTGCGGGAAGCGCTTGTCGGCCGGAATCGGGAGGGTGTTGGTGACGACGACCTCGCGGGCACCGGAATCGGCGAGTCGCTGCGCCGCGGGCTCGGAGAACACAGCGTGGGTGCACGCGATGATGACGTCTTTGGCACCCGCGTTCTTGAGGACCTGGACAGCGCCGGAGATGGTTCCACCAGTGTCGATCATGTCGTCGATCAGGACGCAGGTGCGGCCTTCGATCTGCCCGACGACGGTCTTCGAGACAGCCTGGTTCGGCACCGTGAGGTCGCGGCTCTTGTGGACGAACGCCAGTGGCGCACCGCCGAGGCGCTCGGCCCACTGTTCCGCGACCCGGACACGGCCGGTGTCCGGCGAGACAACGGTGATGTTGTCTGCCTCGACCTTGGTGCGGATGTAGTCGGCAAGCAGCGGGATGGCCATGAGGTGATCCACCGGGCCGTCAAAGAAGCCCTGGATCTGGGACGTGTGCAGGTCCACGGACATGATGCGGTCCGCGCCGGCGGTCTTGTAGAGGTCCGCCACCAAACGGGCCGAAATCGGCTCGCGGCCGCGGCCCTTCTTGTCCTGGCGGGCATACGGGTAGAACGGCGAGACGACGGTGATCCGCTTCGCCGAAGCGCGCTTCAGGGAATCGATCATGATCAACTGCTCCATGAGCCAGTTGTTCAACGGGGCCGGGTGCGCCTGGATGACGAACGCATCGGTGCCACGTACGCTCTCCCCCGAGCGCACATAGATTTCCCCGTTCGCGAAGT
The DNA here is from genome assembly GCF_002009585.1 of Arthrobacter sp. SRS-W-1-2016. Classification (NCBI taxonomy): domain Bacteria; kingdom Bacillati; phylum Actinomycetota; class Actinomycetes; order Micrococcales; family Micrococcaceae; genus Arthrobacter; species Arthrobacter sp. SRS-W-1-2016. The sequence goes on from NZ_MTPV01000018.1 coordinate 44,470, forward strand.
CGTAGGCGTCGATAGGCAGGAGTTCGGTGTCCAACTCCTTGGCGATTTCCTGCGCCAGCTCGGGGTGCGCCCGTCCGGCGGCGAGAACTAGTTTCTTCTCACCGTGTGCGGTAATTTCGCTCATGCCTGTGTGCCCTCTTCTGTGGTTGCCGGAGTACTTGAGGAATCGGGGGTGGCAGTGGAACCATGCGCGGCTTGCGCAGCCTGCGCCAGCCGGGCCGAGTTGCTGCCCTGCCGGTTGGCGATGACCCAGCCTTCGGCGTTGCGTTGCGGAGCGACGCTCAGGGTGAGGGCTCCGGCGGGAACGTCCTTGCGGATGATGGCGCCGGCGCCACTGTATGCACCGTCGCCAATCGTTACGGGGGCCACGAAGACGGTGTTGGAACCGGTCCGCACACCCGAGCCGATCACCGTGCGGTGCTTCTTCTCGCCGTCGTAGTTCGCCGTGATGTTGCCGCAGCCGATGTTGGTGTCCTCGCCGATCTCGGCGTCGCCCGCATAGCCGAGGTGGGACAGCTTCGAACCGCGGCCGATCGTCACGTTCTTGGTTTCGTAGAAGGCGCCGATCTTGCCGGTCTCCCCGAGGACAGTGCCCGGGCGCAGGTAAGTGAACGGGCCCACGCTCGCTTTGGCCCCGATAGTGGATCCCGAGCCGTGGGTGCGGGTCACCTTAGCGCCTTCGCCCACCGAAACGTCGGTGAGGGTCGTGTCGGGGCCGACGACGGCGTCGCGCGCCACCGTGGTGGCGCCGTGGAGCTGCGTGTTGGGCAGGAGGCGGACGTCTTCGTCCAAGGTCACGGTGGAATCGATCCACGTGGTGGCCGGGTCGACGACCGTGACGCCGGCACGCATCCAGGCCTCGACGATGCGGCGGTTGTGTTCGGCCCCGAGGGCGGCGAGCTGGACGCGGTCGTTGGCGCCCTCCACCTGCCAGCGGTCCTCGGTGACGACGGCGGAAACCCGGCCTCCGGCGTCGCGCGTCAGTCCGAGCACGTCGGTGAGGTACTTCTCGCGCTGAATGTTGTCAGTTGTCACTTTGTGCAGCTGCTCACGGAGCACCTTTGCGTCAAAAGCGTAGATACCGGAGTTCACCTCGCGGATGGAGCGCTCGGCGTCGCTCGCGTCTTTGTGTTCGCGGATGCCCAGCACGGTGCCGTCCTCGGCCCGAAGGATACGGCCATAACCATTGGCGTCGTCGAGGACCGCGGTCAGGACCGTCACGGCGTTGCCCTCGGATTCGTGCGTGGCGACCAGCTCGGAGAGAAGGGAACCGGTCAGCAACGGCACATCGCCATACGTGACAACCACCGTGCCGCTGAGTTCGGCTTTCGCGTCCAAGGCGTCAAGGGCGACTTCCACCGCACGTCCGGTTCCAGGAACATCGTCCTGGTCCACGATGACGGCGTCGGGATCGATCAATTCGATGTGCCCGGCGACCAAGTCCCGTTCATGGCGGACCACGAGGGCCAGCTGCTGAGGATCGATGGACCGGGCTGCAAGGATGGCGTGCGCCACCATGGAGCGTCCGCCGATTTCGTGAAGGATCTTGGGAGTCCGCGACTTCATGCGCGTACCGGCTCCGGCAGCTAGGACAATTACAGCGGCGGGGCCAGTAGTATCGGGGCTCACGAAGTCGCTCTCCTTGCTCGGTTACGTCCGGGCGAACCCGGCTGCGGCATCTGCTCTATCCTACTCTTGCCGATTCACAGCCCTCCGCGCAGCCAGTGGACAGCTTCGGGAGAGGCAGTGCCTTCAGAGGCGGTGCCGGCAGACCACCGACAAGTTCCGCCCATAGGATTCGAACCTATACTCCACGGCTCCAAAGGCCGGGGTGCTGCCATTACACCAGAGCGGACCGCGCGCACGTGCCCTTGCGGACGCAGGATCCGCGGGGTTCCCGTTGACCGGGTCGCACACACAAGAATCTAGTTTGCCATGACCATTGCGGTGTTCGCGACTTGGCGCATCCCCGAGTCCCTTTCAGCACTATTGGCAGGCCCTTCGAGGCCGCTTCACGCTTGACATAAGGCATGATGGATGCGTGAGCAACAGCACAGGACTTCCCCGGCAGGCTGCGGGTTCCAGGGTGATCAACCACCCGCCCGCGGGCCAGGTTGTCCGTGCCCGGATGACGGGCTCCCAGCGTCGCTCCCAGCTCATCGACATAGGCCGGCGCCTCTTCGCCGCCCGCGGCCTGGACGCCACGACCATCGACGAAATCGCGGCCGCCGCAGGGGTGTCCAAGCCGGTGATCTACGAACACTTCGGCTCCAAGGAAGGCCTCTACACCCGGGTCGTGGAGTTCGAATTCCGGATCCTCCTCGATGCCATCAATGAGTCCCTCGCCGCCGAAGCCAAACCACGCGTGCTCGTCGAACAGGCGGCCCTCGCCTTGCTCGGCTACATCGAAGAGCGGAGCGACGGCTTCCGGATCCTCATGCGGGACGCACCGCCTTCCCAGCCCGAAGGCGCCCTCTCCACGTTGCTCTCCCACGTGGCCGACCGTGTGGAAGACCTGCTCGCCGACGAATTCTCCCGGCGCGGATTCAGCACCGCCGACGGCGCGATGTACGCCCAGATGCTGGTAGGCATGGTCGCCATGACCGGCCAATGGTGGCTCGACCACCGCGAGCCCGACAAGCGCGCAGTGGCCGCCCACCTGGTCAACCTGGCATGGAACGGACTGACGGGCCTGCAAAAGGAGCCGGAACTCCGGAGCGAGGGCTAGGGCGTCTGGTTGCCTCCGCGGCGCAACCGCCCGACGCCGGGTGCCCCGTCGACGCGCTAAATCGACACCGCTTACCGCGGATGTTCCTTCCCAAAGCTCGCAAGCTCGCTTCGGGGCCCTCGGAACGCCACTTCGAGGCAAATGGGCACCTGCGGTCGCCGAGCGACCTCCGGCGCCCGATGCCTCGCGATGCGCTCCTACCCGAAGGCCCGCAGCGCCGCTCTTGCCAATCTTCCGTTTGGCGCGCCTTAGTCCCGACGCCGGCTGCCCCGTCGACGCGCTAAATTCCTGTCGACACCGGAATCCGCGCATCGAATTCCACGTCCCGAGTCGCCAGAACATTTGGGTGTCGAGAATCGAAGGAGTTTCACCGCCTTGAGTTCCACGGACCCCGTCCTCACCCCACGTCTGGCGGACGACGCCGGCAGGCCACCGCCCCTTAACCGCAGGACGGCGGTTCTTCGGAAAGGAGCGCATCGCGACGCAACGGGCTAGGAGCTCGCTCAGCGAGCGAGTAGCCCCCTTGCGTTGAAGCGGCGTTCCGAGGGCCCCGAAGCGAGCTTGCGAGCTTTGGGAAGGAACCTCTGCGCTACGCGACGCCGAAGGACCGTTGCCCGGCCCCGGCACCCAAGGTGACCGCGGGAATCCGGCTGAAGGCCCCGTCGCAGCCCGCCTACTCCCCCAGGATCTCCGCCGCCTCGAGCCATTCGAGCTCCAGGCCTTCTTTTTCTTCGAGGAGCTCCTGCAGCTTGGCGTTCAATTCGCCGAGGGCGTCGAAGTCGCCGGATTGGGACTTCGCGGCCATTTGGACGTGGAGCTTCTCTTCTTGCTGCGCGATCTTGCCCAGCTGCCGATCGATCCTGTTCAGGTCCTTGCGGGCTTCACGCTTTTCCGCTTCGCTCGGCCCGGAAACCACGGCACTCGAGCCGCTTGCCGCCGTCGGCCTGGCGCTCCCGCTTGATGCGCCGCCGGTCACCGCGCCGCTCGCGAGGGCCGCTTCGCGCAATTCCAGGTACTGGTCCACGCCACCGGGAAGTCCGCGGAGTTTGCCGTCGCCGAGGAGAGCCATTTGGGAATCCGTGACACGTTCCAGCAGGTAGCGGTCGTGGCTGACAACAACGAGCGTGCCGGGCCAGCCGTCCAGGACGTCTTCGACGGCGGCAAGGGTGTCGGTATCGAGGTCGTTGGTGGGCTCGTCGAGCATCAGGACATTCGGTTCGCCCACGAGCAGGCGCAGAAGTTGCAGGCGGCGCCGTTCACCACCGGACAGGTCGGTGACGGGTGTCCACTGCTTTTCCTTCGTGAACCCGAGTTGCTCCACGAGCTGGCCGGCCGTGAACTCCTTGCCTCCAACGCTGAAGGAGCGCTTCTCTCGTTCGATGACCTCGATCACGCGAAGGTCGGAGACGTCGTCGAGCTCCTTGACGTCCTGGCTGAGCACCGCCGTGACCACGGTCTTGCCGCGCTTGACCTTTCCGGAACTCGGCGTGATCTCGCCGTTGAGGAGCCTCAGAAGCGTGGACTTCCCGGCGCCGTTGACGCCCACCAGCCCGAGCCGCTGCCCCGGTGCCAAGCGCAAGGTGACGTCATCGAAGAGCTTCCGCTTTGTGCGGCTGGCAGAGTCGTCGCCCTTGAAATCCAGGGAGACGCCTTCAAGGTCCAGCACGTCCTTGCCGAGCCGGGCGGTTGCCATCTTGCTGAGCGCCACCGAGTCGCGCGGATCGGGAACGTCGGCGATCAGCTCGTTGGCGGCTTCGATGCGGAACTTCGGCTTCGAAGTGCGCGCCGGGGCGCCCCGGCGCAGCCACGCCAGTTCCTTCTTGACGAGCTGCTGCCGCTTGCTTTCGACGACGGACGCGGAGCGGTCACGCTCGGCGCGGGCCAACACGTAGGCCGCGTACCCGCCATCGAACGGGTCCACCATGGCATCGTGCACTTCCCAGGTCCGGTTGCAGACTTCGTCCAGGAACCACCGATCGTGGGTCACCACGAGGAACGCGCCCTGGTTGGCCCGCCAGCGGGTCTTCAGGTGCCGGGAGAGCCAGGCCACGCCTTCGACGTCGAGGTGGTTGGTGGGCTCGTCGAGCATGATGACGTCGTGGTCCTCGATGAGCAGCTTGGCCAAGGCGACCCTGCGCTTTTGGCCGCCGGAGAGGGCATGCACGTTGGCGTGCCAAACGACGTCGGCCACGAGTCCGCCCATGATCTCCCGGATCTTGGGGTTCGCGGCCCATTCGTGGTCGGCCTGGTCGCCGACGATCGCGGCGCCGACCGTGAGGTCGCCGTCGAGCACGTCGGACTGGTCGAGGTAGCCGACGTTGACGTCGCCGCGTTTGGTCACACGGCCGGAGTCCGGCGTCGAGCGCAATGCCAGCAAGCGCATAAGCGTCGATTTGCCGTCACCGTTGCGCCCGACCATGCCGATCCTGTCGCCGTCCTCCAAACCAAGGGTTACGCCGTCGAGGATGGTGCGGGTTGCGAACGAAACGGTGAGGTTTTCACCGCCGAGCAGGTGGGCCACTGGGTACTACTTTCTGGTGTGAACAGTCAGGTCGACGTGTCATAGGAGGGTATCGGAGATGATCCGGGCACCGGGAACCGGGCCGTGCACGGCAAGGGCGTTGTGGCCAAGGTGCCGAAGGTCCTCGGCGAGCCCCTCGGCCGCCCGGGGGTTGTGGGCGAGCAGAGCCACCGTGGGGCCGGAACCGGAAACAATCCCGGCGAGCGCGCCGTTCGACTCCCCCGTCCCGATGGTGTCGCGCAATTGCGGAGCCAGCGCGATCGAGGCGCGCTGGAGGTCGTTGATGAGGACTTTGCTCAGGGCGTCCGGGTCTCCGTTGCGCAGCGCCTGCAGGATCTTGGCGTCGACCTCGATCGGCTCGGGGATGTCGAGTCCCTCGGTGTTCCGGAGCCTGTCCAAGGTGTGGAAAACCTCGGGCGTGGAGAGTCCGTAGTCGGCGCAGACCAGGACCCAGTCCATCTGGGCTTTCGCGAGGGCCGGCGAGAGTTCGTCGCCGACGCCGAGACCGACGGCGGTGCCTCCAAGCAACGAGAACGGCACGTCCGCGCCCAACTCGGCGGCAAGGTGGGCCAGTTCTTCGCGTGACAAACCACTGTTCCAGAGCGCATCGCAGGCAAGGAGTGTCGCCGCGGCATCGGCCGAGCCGCCGCCCATTCCACCGGCAACGGGAACCCGCTTGGTGATTTCCAAGTGCACGCCCGTGGCGTTCTCCGAGACATCCCTCATGATGGCGGCGGCCTTGTAAGCCAGGTTCCGCTCGTCGAGCGGGATGTCGACGCCGTCGAGGTCCAAGGTGCTGGCGGGCCCGATGCTGACGGTGATCCCTGGCCCCTCCGTGCTCGTGGCGGCTACTTCCTCGTACAGGGACACCGCGAGATACACGCTGGCCACCGAGTGGTAGCCGTCGGGCCGCAAGGGGCCGACGTTGAGGGAAACGTTCACCTTGCCGGGTGCCCGGACGCGGACGGTCCGTGCGAGGAAGCGCCCGCGGTTCGCACCGCTGATTGCCGGACTCATGCGTCCAGGGGGTGGCGTGCCTCGGCGATTCGGACAAACGCGTTGATATCGAGCACTTCACCGCGGGCAGTCGGATCTACGCCGGCAGCCACAATGAATCGTTCGGCTTCGGCGGCGCTCCCGGCCCAGGTTGCGAGGGCCGCGCGGAGCGTCTTGCGGCGTTGGGCAAATGCGGCGTCGATGACCGCGAACACCTGTTCGCGGGTGGCGTGGGTTTCCGGCGGCGCGCCGCGCGTGAAGGACACGAGCCCGGAGTGGATCTTCGGGGCCGGCCAGAAGACATTCATGCCGATGACGCCGGCCTTGCGCATGTGGCCGTACCAGGCGGCCTTGACCGAGGGGACCCCGTAGATCTTGGAGCCCGGCCCCGCGGCCAAGCGGTCCGCCACCTCGTCCTGGACCATGACCAGCCCGTGTTGCAGGCTCGGGAAATGCTGGAGCAGGTGAAGGACCACGGGAACCGCGACGTTGTACGGCAGGTTCGCCACAAGGGCGGTGGGCTGTACTGGAAGTTCGGTGACCTTCATGGCGTCGGAAAGGACCAAGTGGAAATCGTCCGCTGCCTGCGGGCGCCAGGTGCGCACCGTTTCCGGCAACTTGCCGGCCAGTACGGGATCGATTTCGACGGCGACGACTGTTTTGGCGGCGTCGAGCAAGCCGAGCGTCAACGAACCGAGCCCCGGCCCGACCTCAAGCACGGTTTCCTCGGGATCAATACCGGCGGCGGAGACGATCCTGCGGATCGTGTTTCCGTCGATGACGAAGTTCTGCCCCAGAGTTTTGGTTGGGCGGACACCGATCTCCTCGGCGAGCCGTCGGATGTCAGCAGCTCCCAGAAGGGGTGCGACGGCGGCATGTTCGGAATTCGGTTCAGTCACCTAGGTATCGTATCGTCTGAGCGGCTGGCGGGGGCGCCCGCCCGCCTTATCGACGACGCGAAAAGGCCGGGCCCGGAGATTCCGGACCCGGCCAATTTCACGTGCCTAGCTGGAAGCTGCCCATCCGCAGCCCCACGGCGACAGGCCGCGCTGCGCGTAGACGCGGTTGGCGATGTCGATCTGCTGGGCCTTGCTGGCGGCGGCGGCGTTGGGAGCGTAGGCGCCACCACCGTTGCCGACCCAGGTCTGGATGTCGAACTGCAGGCCACCGTAGTACCCGTTGCCGGTGTTGATGGCCCAGTTCCCACCGGACTCACACTGTGCGACCTTGTCCCACATTGCCTCGTTCGGCGCCCCGGTGGGTCCGGAGGCGACAGCAGCGGCGGGGGCAGGCTGGGGGCGCGCCTTGGTTCCGACCGTCACCTTCGCAGGGACGGGCTGGACGGTGACGTCAGAGGAGACCAGGGTCCTGGAAGCCTCGCGGCCATCCACCAGGACGAGTTTGAACGTCTTGCTGAGCAGCCCGAGGACACCTTCCTGGGTTACCGTCTTCTGGTCGCTGAACTGCGTCGCGTCCTGGGTGGTGACCGTGTCGAAGGGAACGTTCTCCGTCTCGGTGGCGGTCTTGCTCGTGTCCACCCGGGAAACCTTGATCACCATGTTGGGGACAACGGGGGCCGAGTTCGGCTGCGAAACCCGGTCGTTCGCGCCGAGCGAGACGCCGGCATCGCTGAGCACGGTGCCTACGTCGGGCGCCGTCGTGGTCTTCGAAGAGCTCTGGCCATCAACGATCAGGCTGATCGTCTTGGGGGTCAGGATCGAAACGTAGGATCCGGAAACGGCCAGCTGGGTGTCCTTCGGCTGGGATACGGCCGATGCGCTCGCGACGCCGAGTTCGGAGACGAGGCCTTCGACGTTGGGAGCCGTGGTGTTGACCGTCCGTTGGGCGCCATCGAGGCTGACGGTGACGGCCTTGGCCAGGTTGACGTTGATGATGGAGCCGTTCTGCACCGAGGTATTCAAAGCCGGTGAAACCCGGTCTTCGGCCTTCAGGTCGACCTTGGCTGCCTTGACCACCTGGTCAACGGTATTGCCGAAGGTCTGGACGGAACTCACTTTGCCGTCGACGTTGAGGGTGACTGATTTGTTGTTGCCCGTAAAGGCAACCACTCCCAGTACCAGTGCCGAAAGAACCAGCAGCTGCGCACCGACCTTGACGAAACTGAACTTGCCGCCCGTGGTGAAGAACTTGACCATGTTTGCCCGTAACTTTTGGACCATCCGGGCACGGGGAAAAGCGCACAGGGGCCTCCTGCCGCGGTCCCGAAGCAGGCAGAAGCATGCTGGAGGACTGCAGCGGAGCTGGGCGCCGCCACACTCAATTCAACTAAAAACACCAATTGCGAACGGAGTAAGTTTTCCGAAGGCCTTCCCCGACCCCGGCTACTGGTTACCCACTGTAACCGAAGCGTTATAAAGTGACCAAGATTTTTACATACCGGGTATGTAATGCGATTTCTGCTCAGTCCCAGGATCCGTATGTCGCCACGGTGTTTTGGGCCAGTTGCGAGCACAGCGCCGAAAGCTCGGTTCCCGTCACTTCAGCCATGGAACGGACCGTGTACGGGACCATGTAGCTTGCGTTCGGACGGCCCCGGTAAGGGTGCGGAGTGAGGAACGGGGAATCGGTTTCGACGAGCAGCAGTTCCGGATCCGCGATGGCCAAGGCGTCCCTCAGGTTCGCCGCATTCTTGAACGTCATGGTGCCGGCAAAGGACATGTACCAGCCGTTCATGTTACAAATCCGTGCCAGTTCTTCATCGCCCGAGAAGCAATGGAATACCACCCGCTCCGGGGCCCCCTCCTCCCGCAGGACCTGGACGACGTCGTCATGGGCGTCGCGGTCGTGGATCTGGAGGGTGAGGTCCAGCCTCTTTGCGATATCGATGTGGCGGCGGAAAGACTGGCGTTGGTGCACTAGGCCCTCGCCGTGGGTGCGGAAGAAATCAAGCCCGGTTTCGCCGATCGCGCGCACCCGTGGGTGGGCAGCCAGCTCTTCGATTTCCGCGAGCGCCGATTCCAGCTCTCCGCGGTCCGCGTACACGGGGGCGTCGTTGGGGTGGATGGCGACAGCTCCGAGGAGCCGCCGGTCGGCGTCGAGCGCCTGGACCGTGAACCGCGACGACTCCAGGTCGCAACCCACCTGCACCGCGCCTTGGACGCCCACGGCTTCGGCCGCGTCCAGGGCATCCGCCACCGCGACGTCGATCAAGCCGTGCCGGAAATCGAGGTGCGTGTGGTTGTCCATCACGGGGACCGGCAGAGGCTCGGGCGCAGGTGGGTACTCCTTGCGGGAATCGCCGGTATCCGGCGCGCGGTAGGAAGCCGGTGGGAAGGAATTGCACATGAATCCACCCTATCTTTCCCTGCTGATGCCTCCCTGACCGTTGCCGCATCCCACCCATGCCCCTTGCTTCGGAAGCTGCCCCTGTCTGCGGCGGGCCTTGGCTGGGTAGTCTGGTACAAAGGCGGTATATCCCGGCCAGGGCACCGCCGCCCGGCCGGGGCGCCGTCATGGCTGAGGGGATAGTCCATGGACTCAAAGCGACACGGCACCGTTGATGAACAGTTGGTACGGGACGAGGCCGTGGTTGCCCTGCCGCCTGAGCGCGAGTCCTTCAATGGGCACAAGCAGGCGGTCATGCACCCTGAGCAATTCCACGCTGCCAGTGAGAAGATCCTGGCGGCCATCAACAAGGTCATCGACGGCAAAGCCGAGGCCGCAAAACTTGCCCTCACCGTGCTCCTCGCCCAAGGCCACCTGCTGGTGGAGGATGTGCCGGGTGTCGGCAAGACGCTGCTCGCCAAAACCCTCGCCCGCACCATCGATTGCAGGGTCAGCCGTATCCAGTTCACCCCGGACCTGCTTCCCTCGGACGTCACGGGGGTCTCGATCTACAACCAGTCCTCGCGCCAGTTCGAGTTCCGGATGGGCGCGGTGTTCGCCAACATCGTGATCGGAGACGAAATCAATCGCGCCTCCGCGAAGACGCAGTCAGCCCTCCTTGAATGCATGGAGGAACATCAAGTGACGGTGGACGGCCATTCGTACCAGCTGGGCGAACCGTTCATGGTTGTCGCGACGCAGAACCCCATCGAGATGGAAGGCACGTATCCGCTTCCGGAGGCACAGCGGGACCGTTTCATGGCCCGCATCTCGATGGGCTACCCGGACAAGCTCTCCGAAATCGAGATGCTCGAGACCCATCAGGCGGTCTCGCCCCTCGCCAAAGTCACCCCGGTGGTCACCTCCGCCGACGTGGCCGCGATGATCGCCACGGTGCAGCAGGTCTACGTCTCCCAATCCGTCAAGGAATATACGGTTGCCTTGGGCCGGGCCACCCGGGACAGCGCCCGGCTGCGCCTCGGAGCCAGCCCCCGCTCCCTGCTGCAACTACTGCGGGCGGCCAAAGCGACCGCCGCCCTGGACGGAAGGGACTTCGTCCTCCCTGACGACGTCATTTCCGTAGCCGAGTCCGTCCTGGCACACCGCATCATCCTGGACCGCAAGGCCGCGAGTTCCGGTGACACCCCGCAAAGCATCATCCGGGCCATCCTGGCTTCCCTCCCCGTCAGCCAAGACGCTGGCGCGGAACGCCGCGGCGCCTAGGGCAGCGAAGAAGGGGGCAGGCATGGCGCTGATCGATCTACTTCCGAAGCATCTGTTCACGAACCGGGGCTGGGGCTTGCTTGCCAGCGGCGTAGGTTCCTTGCTGCTGGCCCAGATCATGGGCAGGCGCGATCTGCTGGCCCTCGGGATCCTGCTGTTGGTGCTGCCGCTGGTATCGCTTGCCGGCGTCCGTATCCTCAAACCGCGCTTCCAGGTATTCCGCGAATTCCATCCCGCGTCCGTGGAGACTTCCTCCACGGCCACCGTGCGGCTGGCCGTGGCACGAACCGGCGCTGCCGCCGGGCCGGTGATCATGGAGGAGCAATTGCCGCCACGTTTCGGCGAACCTCCGGCCTTCCGCTTTCCTGCCCGTGCCGCGTCCGGCGGCACCAGCCGCTACGAATACCATTTGCGCTCCGGCAAGCGCGGCCAGTTCAGGATCGGCCCGGTGACGGCCGAGTTCTGCGATCCCTTCGGCTTGTCGCTTCATCGCCACGAGATCGACGACGGCGACATCCTCACCGTCACGCCGGCGGCCGTCGAACTCCCCGCCACCGGGCTGGCCGGCGCACGCGGAAACGACGGCGTGACGGCCACCCGGATCCGGGCCAATCCCAGCGACGACGACGTGATGACCCGCGAATACCGGCACGGAGACCCCATGAGGCGAGTCCACTGGGCCGCGACAGCGCGGCACGGCGAACTCATGGTGCGGCAGGAGGAATCCGTCACCACGCCCGAGGCGACCATCATCCTGGACCAGCGCTATTCCGCTTTCGTGTCCGGCTCCGCCGCGGTCTTCGGTCCTACCCACGAGGACGCTTTCGAACTGGTGAGCAGCGAGAACTTCGAATGGGTGGTGACGGCAGCGATGTCGATCAGTGCCCACCTCGCCGACCGCAACTATTCGCTGCGTTTCCTCGATGCTGCAGGACACCCCGCGTTCCGCGCATCCCGCTCCGCACCGTATCCCGAAACCGAGGAATTCAGTGGTCTGGGAGGCCTGCAGTCCATCGCCGAAAGCCTGGCCGCCATCCAGCTCAGCGGCCCGCGGCATGTCCACGGCGAGCGCAGCCACAAAGAGGCCGCCGGCGTCGTCGATGGTGCCGAAGCGCCTTTCGACGACCATCTGATGGACAAGCTCGCGGCACACCGCCTGCGTGGTCCCGTCCTCGCGCTGCTCGGCAACATGCCGCTCTCGGAGGCCCGTGCGTTGGCGCCGGCCGCAGGCTACGGGGCCAACGCTTTTGCCCTCGTGGTGACCGACCACCCGCACCATGTCCAGCCGGTCATCGAAGCCTTGAAACTGGGCGGCTGGCGGGCCGTCGCCGTGAGCTCGAGGACAGACCTTCCCGCTGCGTGGGCCGGTTTCGACCAAGGAGAGATCGTCGCCGCCGCTGCGGCAGCGATGGACGTCCGCCGTGGCGCGGCGGTGCCGCGATGACCACTACCTCCAGGAACGGCGCTCCGGGATATTCCCCGCTCCCGGCGCCGGCAACGGCAGGCGACACCCCGTCGCGCGGCCCGGGAAGGTGGCTCCGCCCGCGAAAGGCAGGGCCGGGAGCCTACCCTTGGGCAATGTCCGCGGCCATCGCCGTCGCCGTCCTCGGAGCGTCACTCTCACTCAATGGGGTCTTCAGGGGCTGGGTCTGGCTGGTTCCCGCGATCACCACGGTGTTCATCGTCGGATTGACCCTGGCTGTCCTCCGTGCCCTGGGGGTCCACCCGGTGCTCACTACTGTGGGCGGCTTGGTCGCGTTGGTCTTCATCCTCGACTTCACGTTCTTCCGGCCGGAAAGCATCGCGGGCTTCATTCCCTCCGGCGCTACCCTGGACACGCTGGGCCAGTTCCTGAAACGGGCCGGCGAAACCGTGGTGTCGGAGACCGCCCCCGTCTCCCCGAACGCCGGAATAGTGTTTGTCGCCTGCGCGGGCCTGGGCTTGGCGACTATCCTGGTCGATGCTCTGGCGGTCCCGCTCGGCATGCCTGCGACGAGTGGCTTGGGCCTGCTGGTTGTCCTCGTTTTCCCGGCGACCATCAAGCCGCAAAGCGTCGGGCTCGCCGGATTCCTCGCCGCCGCCGTCGGCTTCATTCTGATCCTGGGTTGCAGCCAGTGGTTCGCACCGGACTCGCGGCTGCAGAACGACACCGCCCACGGCACCGGGCAGCTCAAGCGGTCCATGGTGATCGGTGGTGTGGCCTTGGTTCTGGGGTTGCTGTTGCCGTTGGCGGTTCCGGGATTCGAGCGCGGGACGTTTCCCGTGGGTTCCCGGCTGAACCCGTGGGGCGTCTCCAACGGCCTGAATCCCATGATTACGCTCGGCAACAGCCTGCGGAATCCTACCGGCGACGGCAGCATCACCTATGCCACGACTTCCACGGCCCCGGTGTACCTGCGCTCCGTCACTATTGACAAGTTCGACGGCGATACCTGGGCACCGGACGACCGGGAGGCCGCCCGGCGCATCGGACCGGGCCGGATGGCGCCGGACTACCCGCTCCCCTCCGAGTTGGTGCGCCAAGTGACGGTGATCGATACGGGGCAGTTCACCAGCCCGTATCTCCCGGTCCCCTATGCCCCGACAGCCGTCAACGGCCTGAGCGGACGCTGGTCGTGGGATCCTGAGACGCTCAGCATCCGTGGCGAGGACGGCACTACGAGGAACCAGCAGTACACGGTGTATTCCGCGCTGCCGGCCCTGACATCGGCAACGTTGAGCCAGGACAACGCCAAGCCCACTTCCATCTCGCAGGATTTCATCCAGTTGCCGGGCAACGTTCCGGACATCGTGAAGAACACCGCCAAGACGGTGACGGCTGGCGCCAACGGCAATTATGCGAAGGCGATGGCGATCCAGGACTACCTGCGCTCGTCCCAGTTCACCTACTCACTGCAGGCTCCGGTGCAAGGCGGTTACGACGGCAACGGGATGTCCGTGCTGGCGGACTTCCTGCAGCAGAAGAGCGGATATTGCGTTCACTTCGCCTCCGCGATGGCGGTCATGGCGCGGCTCGAGGGAATCCCCAGCCGCATCGCCGTGGGCTACGCACCGGGCCACTCCACAGGCGCCACGGTTGCCGTGGCTGGACAGGAACCCCTGCCGGAGTTCCAAGTGGATTCCCGTGACGCCCATGCCTGGCCTGAGCTCTACTTCGAAGGAGCCGGCTGGGTCGCCTTCGAGCCAACGCCTTCCCGTGGCGTGGTCCCGGCCTACGCGAGCGAGCCTGTGGCAGCGGGCGGCCCGAGCACCAACCTGCATGACGAGAACCTGGTGCCGGGTTCCTCGACTCCCGCGCCAAGCACCGCCGCTGTGCCTCCGATTGCGGCTCCGGGGGTCGGAGCGGGCACGGCCACGGGCTCGGGAACCCTTCTTTACGTCACTGCGGCCGCGCTCCTTTTGGCGGTATTAGTGGCCTCCCCGCGGTTGGTCCGCTCCGGCATCCGGGCGCGGCGCTTGAGGCCCGCGCGGGCACAACAGAGCGGTTCGGGGCGCGCGGCCGGGCCGGCCCCGCCCCGGGATGGCCCGGTCCTGGCATGGGCTGAGCTCCAGGACCTCGCTACGGATTACGGCGTACCACCGGTGCCCAGCGAAACGCCGCGGCATTTCGCGGGCCGATTGGGCACCTCGGCTGCGCTCGGAGCACCGGTGGCGGCAGCGTCGCCGTCGGGCGCTTCCGACGACGCCGGGCAGCGCGCGCTTGCGTCACTCACGGGCGACTTCGAACGGCAGCGTTACGGTCCCCCGGCGGGAATCCCGGCGATTGCGGCAGCGGAGCAAGCGAACTCGGCCGCGGCCCGGATCGCGGCTGTCCGTGCCGCGTTCCGGCGCAATGCCTCCTGGATCGCCGTCTTCCGGGCGGACTGGTTCCCGCCGTCCTTGATGTCCAGGTGGTTCCAACTCCTGTGGTCGCCCTTCCGCTGGCGGCCCTGACCCAACTAATACAAAAGTAGGGGTGGATCAGGCTGCGGTGACCGGAGTGATCGTGACGTCGTAGCCGAGGCTGTTGA
>NZ_MTPV01000053.1:0-58481 GCF_002009585.1 Arthrobacter sp. SRS-W-1-2016
ACCGCCCGACGCCGGCACGACTACCTCTCGACCCTCGCCACCGCCACCCTGGGCGGCATCACCCGCAGCTTCAGCGCTCCGGGACAGCCGTCCCGATAGTTCATTGTCCGACGTAAGCCGCCAGGTGCTCGCCGGTGAGGGTCGAGCGGGCTGCGACGAGATCGGCAGGCGTGCCCTCGAAAATGATCCGTCCGCCGTCGTGACCGGCGCCCGGTCCGAGGTCGATGATCCAGTCGGCATGCGCCATGACAGCCTGGTGGTGCTCGATGACGATGACCGACTTCCCGGAGTCCACGAGCCGGTCCAGCAAGCCAAGCAGCTGTTCGACGTCGGCGAGGTGCAAGCCCGAGGTGGGCTCGTCGAGAACCAGCATGCCGCCCTTTTCGCCCATGTGGGTGGCCAGCTTGATCCGCTGCCGCTCGCCGCCGGAAAGGGTGGTGAGAGGCTGGCCGAGGCTGAGGTATCCGAGTCCGACGTCGGCCAGGCGCTGGAGGATCGCGTGGGCTGCCGGGATCCTTGATTCGCCGGCAGAGAAGAACTCCTCCGCCTCTTTCACCGACATCGCCAACACTTCAGCGATGTTGCGGCCGCCGAGGCGGTACTCCAGCACCGATGCCTGGAACCTCTTGCCTTCGCATTCCTCGCACGGAGTGGCGACGGTGTCCATGAACCCGAGATCCGTGTAGATAACGCCCGCGCCGTTGCAGGTGGGGCATGCCCCCTCGGAATTCGCGCTGAACAGCGCAGGCTTCACGCCATTGGCCTTCGCGAACGCCTTGCGGATGGGCTCGAGCAGTCCCGTGTACGTCGCTGGATTGCTCCGTCGCGAGCCCTTGATCGCCCCTTGATCAATGGAAACGACGCCGTCCCGCTTGGACAACGAGCCATGGATCAGCGAACTCTTCCCTGAACCTGCGACGCCCGTGACCACAACCAGGACCCCAAGCGGAATGTCGATGTCGACGCCGCGCAGGTTGTTCTCGGTGGCGCCGCGGATCTCCACTGCACCGGCGGCTGTCCGCACCGCTTGCTTGAGGGTTGAGCGATCCTCAAGGTGGCGCCCGGTCAGGGTGCCGCTCGACCGCAGCCCTTCGAGGGTACCTTCGAAGACCACTTCGCCGCCGGCGGTGCCGGCGCCGGGACCGAGGTCGACGACGTGGTCGGCGATCGCGATCGCCTCCGGTTTGTGCTCCACGACGAGCACGGTATTGCCCTTGTCCCGCAATTGCAGCAGCAGCTTGTTCATGCGCTGGATGTCGTGCGGGTGAAGGCCGATGGTGGGCTCGTCGAAGACGTAGGTGACGTCCGTGAGCGAGGAGCCCAGGTGCCGGATCATCTTGGTGCGTTGCGCTTCACCGCCGGAGAGCGTACCTGCGGGCCTGTCGAGCGAGAGATAGCCGAGCCCGATCTCAGCGAACGAGTCGAGGAGGTGCCGCAGCCCCTTGAGGAGCGGTGCCACTGAGGGTTCGTCGAGGCCGCGCGCCCATTCGGCAAGGTCGCTGATCTGCATCGAGCATGCGTCGGCAATGCTGATTCCCTTGATCTTGGACGAGCGGGCGGCTTCGGTGAGCCGGGTGCCATCGCAATCGGGACAGGTGGTGAAGGTGATCGCCCGCTCCACGAAGGCGCGGATGTGCGGCTGCATTCCCTCCGGGTCCTTGGAGAGCATGGACTTCTGGATCTTCGGGATCAGGCCTTCGTAAGTGAGGTTGATTCCCTCGACCTTGATCTTGGTGGGCTCCTTGTGGAGGAGGTCGTGGAGTTCCTTCTTCGTGTACTTGCTGATCGGCTTGTCCATGTCGAAGAAGCCGGAGCCGCCGAAGATGCGGCCGTACCAGCCGTCCATGCTGTAGCCGGGAATCGTGAGGGCGCCCTCCGAGAGCGACTTGCTGGCGTCGTACAGTGCGGTGAGGTCGAAGTCGGTGACCGAGCCCCGACCTTCGCAGCGCGGACACATGCCGCCGGTGATGCTGAAACTCCGCCGCTCCTTCGTCGTCGTACCGCCGCGCTCGAAGGTGACCGCGCCCGCGCCGGAAACCGAGGCGACGTTGAACGAGAACGCCTGGGGCGATCCGATGTGCGGCTGGCCAAGACGGCTGAAGAGCATGCGCAGCATGGTGTTCGCATCGGTGGCGGTACCGACGGTGGAACGGGTGTTCGCGCCCATCCGCTCCTGATCGACGATGATCGCCGTCGTGAGTCCTTCGAGCAGGTCCACATCCGGCCGCGACATGGTCGGCATGAACCCTTGCACGAAGGTGCTGTACGTCTCGTTGATCATGCGCTGCGACTCCGCGGCGATCGTGGCGAACACGAGTGAACTCTTGCCCGAGCCGGAGACACCCGTGAACACCGTCAACCGACGCTTCGGCAGCTCGATGCTGATGTCCTTGAGGTTGTTCTCCCGCGCGCCCTGCACGCGAATCAGATCGTGGGTGTCGGCAGTATGCAGCTCAGGCGACTGCGTG
The DNA here is from genome assembly GCF_002009585.1 of Arthrobacter sp. SRS-W-1-2016. NCBI lineage: Bacteria > Bacillati > Actinomycetota > Actinomycetes > Micrococcales > Micrococcaceae > Arthrobacter > Arthrobacter sp. SRS-W-1-2016. Next base: position 2,469 of record NZ_MTPV01000053.1, read on the forward strand.
TCGGTGCTCGTGGCCGTGCTCATCGTGTCTCCATCTGGTACGCGGGGGCCGTCTTCGCTCTTCGTCGGCAAGGCCGGTTGGCTATTGAGGATCTTGAAGCAGCCCGAGGACGTTGCCGTCCGGGTCGGTGACGGTGGCCACCAAGCGGCCGCCTCCGACGTCGCGGGGTGCGTCCTTCAGGGTAGCGCCGGCGGCGGTTACCTCTGCCAGCTTCGCCTCGATGTCCGAGACGTGCCAGTAGGCGACGGGCGAGGTCATGGCCTGCGGGCCGCCTCCCGGAACGAGCCCGATGTGCTGGCCCGCGACGTCGAAGCCGACGTAATACGGTCCGTCGGCCTGCGGCGGTGTCCCGAGCAACGCGGTGTACACCGCCTTGGCCGCGGCGAGGTCGGATACGGGATGCAGCACGGTCTTGATTCCCTCGTTGGAAGAGTCGCTCATGATCACTCCTGGAGTCGTTAGAGGACGAAGCTGGCGAGGACGGTTGTCCATGACCGCCATTCTAGGCGCGGCCCGAAAGTGCCGCTTCTCCATTCCTGACCGGTCTGGGAGCAGGCTCAGGCCTCGCTCCCGAGGTGCCGGATCAGCGCGTCGAGGATCGGCACCTGGCCGCCTACCAGTTTGGTGCGGGCAACGGCCTCCGTGGCCCAGATGGCGTCGTCAATCTCCGGGTAGCTCCGAATGACGCCTGATCCTTTGGGCCATTCCAGCTCGAAGGTGTTGCTCACGATTCGCTCTGGGTCGAAGTCCGACTCCGCCGTGAAAGCCGCCACGAGTTTGCCTGACGGTTGGCGGAAGACGCCCAGCTGGTGATAGTCGACGTCGGGCGGGGGAGTGCCCATCTCCTCGGCGAATTCACGCTTGGCAGCCACCAGGGGATCTTCGTCCTCTAGGTATTCGCCCTTGGGAATCGACCACGCGCGTGCATCCTTATGGGCCCAGAACGGGCCGCCCATGTGGGCTATCCACACTTCCAATTCCGCAGTGGAACTCAGGCGGTACAACAAAATGCCCGCGCTTCGAACTGTCATTTGCCCTCCCAGGCATAGGTTAGCCGCCGGGTCGGACTGCCGGGACCCGAAGCACGCCCAGGGCCTCTACCAAGTAAGGCCCCGGATCCGCATCCGTGCTGGCGGCCCACTGCATCCATGCCTCGAAGGTCGCACCGAGATAGGCGGCGCACAGGTAGCGCGCCGCGCTTTCGCTGACGCCCTGCGAAACGAGGTAAAGGCGTGCCCGGTCCCGTTGTGGGGCCAGGGCATCGTAGCTCCTGCTCGCCAGCTCCGGGTGCTCTGCGATCAGGCGCAGGCGCCCGCGCGTCACGGTAAGGTCCGGGAGCGCCGAAACCCCGGCGACGGCGGCCGCCTGCAGTCCGGCGAGGATGCCGCCGTCGGACGGCTCCGCTGTGCGAGCAGCCTCCAGCACTCGGCCCGAGGCTTCCACCACCGGTTCCATGCCGCCCCACACAAGGTCAGCCTTGCTTGGAAAGTAGCGATACAGGCTCTTCCGCCCGATTCCCGCCTCTCGAGCGATGTCCTCCATTGACGTTCGCTCGTAGCCGTTCTCGGCAAAAAGCCGGAGCGCGACGCCGGCCACGGCGTCCGGATCAATCGTCGCCGGGCGTCCGGTGGAGCGCCCGATGACGGGCTTCGTATGGTCTGAGGGCATCTCTCCAGTATCCACTCTTACATAATGACATGGAGTGTCATAAAGTGGATGGAAACCACCAACACCTTCGGGAGGAGCGATATGGGCAACGAAAATGCATGGCAGGAAGCCGCCATCAATGGCCGTTTTGCCGGAAAGACGGTGATCGTCACAGGGGCAGGCTCAGGCATCGGCCAGGCCACGGCCCTGCGCGTCGCGAAGGAAGGCGGCAGGGTCATCGCCGCCGACATCAGCAAGGAGCGCCTGGACGCCTTGGTGGAGAAAAACAGCGGCCTGGACCTCGTGCCCGTGGCCGGCGACATTTCAACCGAGGAGACCGTTGCGGGGGTCGTCGTTGCTGCCGGCGGACGTGTGGACGCCCTCGCCAACATCGCCGGCATCATGGATAACTTCGCCCCGATCCACGAAGTGGACGACGCCATGTGGGAGCGCGTTTTCCGGGTCAACGTCACCGCACTGATGCGCCTGACGCGCGCAGTGGTGCCCCTGATGCTGGAGGCCGGCACGGGTTCCGTGGTCAACGTCGCTTCCGAGGCGGGGCTGCGCGGCTCCGCCGCCGGCGCCACCTATACGGCGTCGAAGCATGCTGTTGTCGGCCTGACCAAGAACTCGGCCGTGATGTACGGGCCGAAGGGGCTCCGCTTCAACGCCGTTGCCCCTGGGCCCACCATTACGAACATCGAGGCGGTGTGGGGATCGCAATTGGCCGCCGAGCGCCTCGGCCCGCTTATGCAGGCTACTGTCCCCAACCCTGCGACAGCCGCGCAGTTGGCAGCCTCCATTACCTTCCTGCTCAGCGACGACGGCACCAATGTCAACGGCGCCATCCTCGCATCCGACGGCGGCTGGTCGGCGCTGTAGGGCGCATCTCAAAGCAGGACGACGGCGGGGTGCGTCCCGCCGTCGTCGTCTCGCGATGCTAGAGCGTACCCTGAACCGGATTTCCTGCAGGGATCGGCTCGTGGCGCAATACCTCGACTGGACGCTGGAGAAGACCGTCGAGGGCTGCATTAAGCCTTTTGACCGGTTCGCCGTCGCCGTGGGCGTCGAGAAGTTCGGCGGACTCCCACTTCTCGATCATGAGGATCTGGCCGTTCGGTGAGTCGTGGATGGCGTATAGCAGGCAGCCGGGCTCCTGGTGGACTTCCGCGATGGCAGGGGACAAGGCTGCGACGACCTGGTCGAACGATCCTTCCTTGGGGGTAAACGTGGCGGTGACGACGACGGGCATGGGTTCTCCTTAGTGAATAGTGGTTTGGGCGAGAGGCGCGCAGCTGTTGCGGGCCAGGAAATCTGCCTTGACTTCAATGAGGCGAGGGCCGTCTGGCAGTTTGCCCTGCATCCTGCCTAGCACCAGCTCGAGGGAGTGTACTGCGAGCATGTCCAAGGGCTGCCTGATCACACTGAGCGGCGGTGACATGAGTTCGGTCCAAGGATTGTCATCGAAGACGATCACGGAGAGTTCCTCCGGGATTCGGATGCCGACTTGGACCAGCCGCCTGACCGAGCTTTGCACCTGGGCGGTGTTGGCCACGATGAGGCCAGTTGGTGGCTGGGGCATGGCGAGGAGGGAGCCGACGGCGTCCCCGCCCGAGTCGCCACGGAACGGCACATCTCGGATCAGGAGCGGATCGACGGCGAGAGACGCGTCCTCGTGCGCGGCCCGGTAGCCATTGATTCTTGCCCGTCCCGTCGACGTGCTGCGCGGACCTGTCACCAGGGCTATCCGCGCATGTCCGAGGCCAATGAGGTACTCCGTGGAGCGCTTGGCGGAGTCAAAATTTTCGATGCTGACGACGTCCACATCGGTGAGTTCGTCGATGGTGCGGTCAACGAACACCACATTCACTCCCAGGTCCTGCAGGCGCGCCCACTTTTCGATGTTTCCTCCAGTGGGAGTTGCTATGACCCCGCTGACGGAACGGTCGAGGAGTGTGTCCAGGGATTCAGCTTCCAGGTGCGGATCCTCCTGGGTCGTCATCAACACCACTTGGATCCCGTGGCTGCGGGCCTCCCAGACGATGCGGTCCGCGAGGCGTGCAAAGAATGGGTTGGACAGGTCGGTGACCACCAGGCCAATGGTGAGCGCGTGTCCTGCGCTCAGTTCGCGGGCTGCGGCCCGGGGACGGTACCCCAGTTCGTCGATCACCCTGAGGACGTCCTGCCGCTTGGTCGGCGCCACGGGTCCCGACTCCGGGTTCAGCACCCGGGACACCACGGAGACGGAAACGCCCGCGGTCGCCGCGACATCGCGAATGGTCGGGGCCTTCTTCACCGCTCCTCCTTGAGGGAATCGATTGGGCATAAGTCTTATGGTTCGGCTCCTCGCGGCCCGCCGTCATCTACATGAAGGCGCTTGGCGTGGAGTCGTTGACACAGCTTAGCACCGGGTGGTACAAAAGTGGAACCGGTTCCACTCCGGATGGTTTTCACACCCAACGCGACAAAGAAGTTGTCCCTCCGCCCATGCGGCCAGGTTTCCTTCGCATCGCACTCCTATGAAGAGAGACTCCAGTGAACCTTCACAAACTCCTTGTCGACCGCGAGCAAGAAGGCCGTCCGATCAGGGTCGGCCTCATTGGCGCTGGACGTTACGGCACCATGTACCTGGCGCAGTCGAACAACATTCCCGGCATCCACGTGGTGGCCATCGCCGACATTAATGTGAAGCGTGCAGAAGGTGCTTTTGCCCTGGTCGAATGGCCGGCCGAGCAGATCGCTCCCGACATTGCTACGGCGCTCAAGGACCGCACCACGGCAATTGTGGCCAACGCGGACGAACTGTTCGACGTGGACATCGATGTGATCGTGGAGGCCACAGGCAACCCGATCGTGGGAATCAAGCACGCCCTGGCGGCCATCGACTCCGGGAAGCACATCATCATGGTGACCGTTGAGGCCGACGCGCTGGCGGGGCCGGCTCTGGCCAAGCGTGCAGAAGCGGCCGGCGTCGTGTATTCGATGGCCTACGGCGACCAGCCGGCCCTCATCATGGAGCTCGTCGACTGGGCGCGCACCTCCGGTTTCGATGTGGTCTGCGCTGGCAAGGGTGCCAAGTACCTGGAGCACTACCACGAGATGAACCCGGACAACGTCTGGGAGAACTGGGAATTCTCGAAGGAGCTCACGGACTCCGGGCAGCTCAACCCGTACATGCACACCTCGTTCCGGGACGGCACGAAGGCGGCAATTGAGATGGCTGCCGTCGCCAACGGTGCGGGCCTGGAACCGTCGGACGCTGGGCTCAGCTTCACGCCTGGCAACGTCGAGGAGATCGCCACGATCTGCCGGCCAAACGACGTCGGGGGCTCGCTCACCCATGAAGGCAGCGTGGACGTCATGTCCAGCGTGAACCGTGATGGCAGCTGGATCAGCCACAACACGCAGGAAGGCGTCTTCGTCGTCGTCAAGGCAACAAACGCGTACGTTTCCGGCTGCTTCAACGAATATCCCTGGCACCCGGACCCCACCGGCCAGTACGCAGCCCTGTACCGCCCGTACCACTACGTCGGGCTCGAACTGAACGTATCGATCGCTAATGCGGCGCTCCGGGGCATTGCGACGGGCGCGCCCGTCGGCTTCTTCGGCGACGTGGTCGCCACCGCGAAGAAGGACCTCAAAGCCGGCGAGTTCCTCGACGGCGAAGGCGGATTCACGGTGTGGGGCAAGCTGGTTTCTGCCAAGCACTCGGTGGCTACCGGGGCCCTGCCCGTGGCCCTGGCCCACCACGTGGAACTCCGCAACGACGTCGCCAAGGGAGCGATCGTCGGCTGGGACGACGTCATCATTGATGACTCGCTGTCCCAGGCGCTTGAGCTGCGCCGCGAAACCGAAGCGTTCATCGCGCAGGCCGCCCCCGTGGGCGCCTGACTCAACACCCTTGCTTCCGTCATCCGGATCGCATCCTTCCAATGAAGAAAGGCATCGCATGAATACCAAGTCCCGCGCCATCACCGGAGTGCTCGCCTGCAGCCTGGCTGCAACTGCCCTTGCCGGATGTGCCGCCGCCGGCGCGTCTGGCGGCGGCCAGGCCGCACCCGTCGCCAAGATCCAATTGTCGATTCCTGATCCGCTCACCTCCTCAGTAGGCGTGTCTGCCCAGCACTTCGCGGACCAGGTGAAGAAGACCTCCAACGGATCGGTGGTGGTGACCGTCGTTCCCAACGGGACCAGCTTCAGCGGCGACCAGAACGCTGCCGTCACCCGACTCCAGGGTGGTTCGTTGGATGCCCTGATCCTTTCAACCTCGGTCTACGCCTCGGTGGTGCCCGAAATGAACGCGATTAGCATTCCCTACCTCTTCAAGGACACCACCGAAGAGGCAGCGTTCCTGGCAGGCAAACCCGGCCAGGACCTGAAGGACAAGCTCGCTAAAAAGGACACCGTGGCGCTGAGCTTCCTCACCAGGACAGGCCGTGAAATCACCAACTCCGTCCGTCCCATTACGCAGCCTTCGGACCTCAAAGGACTGAAGATCCGCGTACCGGGCAATACCTTGTGGACGGACTTCTTCGGCAAGCTCGGCGCGAGTCCCACCACCATGGCCTTCTCCGAGGTCTTCACAGGCCTGCAGACGGGCACCATCGATGGCCAGGAGAATCCGATCGAGGTGCCGTGGACCAACAAGTTCTCGGAAGTACAGAAGTATGTGTCGCTGACCAACCACATCAACGACGCCTGGGTACTTGCCCTGTCGTCGAAGAAGTGGGGGACACTCAGCGCGGACCAGCAAAAAGCGCTCACCGATGCGTCGACGGAAACCGCCTCGTTCAAAACCACCTACGACACGGATCAGGCCAAGAAGCAGTTGGACGAGCTGACCGCAAAGGGCATGAAAGCGAACGAGCTGAGCCCTTCCAGCATCGAAGAATTCAAGGCCGTCTCCAAGAGCTTGTACCCGGATTTCTCGAAGCTCATTGGCAAGGACTTCTTCGACCAAGCGGTCGCCTTCACTCCCGCTAAGTAATCCATCAACGGGTGGGAGCCCTCCCGGGCTCCCACCACAGCCCACTCCGCCCGCACACCAATTCCGCTCTCAATGTCGAAAGTCTGGACACAATGGAACACACCCTCGCCCCCCGCGACCTGGAAGAGGCCCTCCCGCCCGATGCCGAAGAGATCCTGCACGCGGGCCACGTCGCTTCGGGTTGGAGCGGCGCGAAATGGCTGGACCGGACCTTGGAGTGGATCGTGGGCGCCGCAATCCTGGCCGAGCTCGTCGTCATCCTTCTGAACATCACCGTCCGCGTCATCACGGGTGATTCGGTTCTATGGACCCAGGAAGTCTCCGAGATAGCACTCCTGACTATCGCGTTCATGGGCGGGGCAATCGCGTATCCCAAGGGCGCCCACATGTCCGTCCAGGCCCTCATCATGCGCCTCCCCGCCGCATGGAAGCCCTATCTGGCCGCCCTGGTGGACTGGCTCGTCTTCGTGATGAGCGCGGGCGCCTTCGTGCTTTTCGTTCCCACGCTCGTCCAGCAAATCGAGGAAAAGACCCCCATCCTCCAGCTCCCCGTGTTCTGGGTCTCCATGCCGTTTTCGCTGGGCATGGTCCTCATCGCCTGGTTCGCGCTCGTCAAGCTTTGGCGGCAGCAAAAGCGGGCCGTGCTGGTAGCCGCGGGCATCGCGGCAGCACTGGTCGTCGTCGTGCTTTTGGCGCCCCCGCTCTTTTACTATGCCTCGCCGAACGTCCTCCTTGGCACCGTGCTTGCGGTTCTGTTCATCCTGCTGTTCCTCGGACTTCCGATCGCGTTCGTGCTTGCCCTTGGCTCCGGGATTTACCTTTACCTCGGAGGGATTTCCGAGGTCAGCGCTATCCCGATCGGCATGGCCTCGGGCGCGAAGGGATTCGTGCTGTTGGCGATCCCCTTCTTCATCCTCGCCGGCACAGTCATGAACTCCGCAGGGCTTACGCTGCCGTTGGCCAAGCTTGTCGACGCCCTTATCGGGCACCTGCGCGGGGGGCTGCTCCAGGTGGTCGTCGTGACCATGTACATTTTCTCCGGCATTTCGGGGTCCAAAGTTGCTGACGTCGCGGCCGTCGGCACCACGATGCGGGGCATGCTCGAAGAGCGCAAATATCCGCGCGGTGAGGTTGTCGCCGTACTGTCGGCGTCTGCCATCATGGGTGAAACCATCCCGCCCAGTATCGTGCTTCTCGTCCTTGGCTCCATCACCACGATTTCGACCACCACGCTGTTCCTTGCCGGTTTTGTGCCCGCCGCATTCCTGGCGCTCGTAGTCATGGCGCTCGTGTTCCTGCGGGCACGCAAACAAGGCGGAGTAGCCAGCCCCAAGGCAAGCTGGCGGGCACGCGGTTCGGCCACATTCTTCGCGCTTCCCACTCTCCTCCTGCCCGTCGGCATGGTCGCCGGGATCCTGACCGGATTCGCGACGCCGACGGAAGTTTCCTCCGTCGCCGTCGCCTACGCGTTCGTCCTCGCCGCGGCCTACCGCCGGGGCAGCAAGCGGCTGCTCGGGGACACGCTACGGGAAACCACGACGACGGCGGGCATGGTGCTCTTCATCATCGCTGCCGCCTCTCCGCTCGCCCAGACCCTTGCCCTCGCCGGTGTCTCGCAGCAGATCCACGACCTCATGTCCAGCCTCGGGGATTCCCCGGTCCTCTTCATGCTGTTCACCGTGATCCTGCTCGTCATCATGGGCCAGCTCCTGGAGGGACTTCCCGCCGTGCTGATCTTCGCCCCGTTGCTGCTGCCAATCGCCACCGACTTCGGCGTCAACCCCGTGCAGTACGCCATGGTGCTCATTATCTCCATGGGCATAGGCTCGTTCGCCCCTCCGGCCGGCGTCGGCTTCTACGTCGCGTGTGCCACCGCCCGGGAAACCGTGGAAAACAGCCTCAAACACTTCTGGCCGTACTTGCTGGCCCTTTTCGTCGGACTTCTGGTGCTCGCGGCGGTGCCGTGGTTCAGTACCTTCCTGCCCGCCCTCGCCGGACTGATCCCGTTCTAGGCCATGGCACAGATAACCAACGCTGAGACACCCGTTCCCTCGTCGGTGGCCCTGCTGGGTACCGGACCGATGGGTGCACCCATTGCCCGGAACCTCATCGCTGCCGGCGTACCGCTGAAACTCTGGAACCGGACGGCCCACAAGGCCAAAGCGATCCACGGAGGGCAGCCCACCGATTCCCCGGCGGAAGCAGCCAGCGAGGTGGTGCTGACCGTCCTTCCCGACCTTCCCCAAGTCGAGCAGCTACTAAACGGACCAGCCGGGCTCCTTGCCGGGTGGAAAGCCAACCGGATAGACAACCCGGTCCTGGTGGTCCACGGCACGGTATCGCCCGTCGCTGTCGCGGCGTTCGCCGCAACATGCCGGCAGCTCCATGGAGTAACCGTCATTGACGCCCCGCTCAGTGGCGGTACCATCGGCGCCGAAGAGGGCCGGCTCAGCATCATGGTTGGCGGCCCAAGTGAGGTCGTGGAGCGCCTCAAACCGCTTTTCGAGCTCTACGGTGCCACCGTTTTGCGGTTCGGGAGTACGGGCGCAGGCTCCATCGCCAAAGCCTGCAACCAAATCGTGGTGGCCGCAACAGTAACGGCACTCTCGGAGGCCATGGCGCTAGCCGAGGCCTCCGGGCTCGATCTGGGGCATGTCCAAGAAATACTTGCCGGTGGCCTGGCCAACTCCGAAGTACTTCGACAAAAAGGCCAACGCTGGATCGAGGCGGATTTTGATGGCGGCGGATCCGCCAAGAACCAGCTGAAGGACTTGACCTTCATCGCGGAAATCGCGGCAGAGTCCGGACTCGATCTTCCGGTTTCCAGGAGCGTCCGCAGCGCATTTCAAACGATGATCTCGCAAGGACTTGGCGGGCTGGACCATACGGGCATCTATCTCAGCATTCGTGCCTAGCCAGGACGACGGCGGGAGCGTCCCGCCGTCGTCGTCTCGCGTTTCCTGCGGCTTCAGCCGACGTAGCCCTCCACCTGTTTTGGGGGCCGTGGCTTGGCCTCGTTCGGGTTCTCCCCGTACTGCCTCTTGGCCCGCCGTTGCCGCAGGAGGTCCCAGCATTGATCCAGGTCCTGTTCAATACGCTCCAGTCTTGCGCGGTCCGGCGCATGGGCTGGACCCGGCGGAGCCGCCTCTGCCTTCTCCCGGAGCTCCCGTTCCTCCTCCACCAGCGATTGGATGCGGTGCAGAATACCCTGTTCGTCCATGGTGACCCTCTTCCTGAACTAGCCGTTACCAGTCAGGTTAGTAAGGTGCGCCGGGCATGAACAGAGCCCGTGTTCGCCAGAGCCATGCCGGAGGTCTTCGGTTTGCGGAATACTAGGACGCAGATTCAAGATTTCCGCAAGCGAAGGCGGTGATTAGCCGTGAACGGCGAAAGCAGTGCATTCAAGCGCCGGCTGGAGCGAGCCATGGAGCTGCGGAACGTCCGCGCGACCGGCATGACGGCCGAAGAAGAAGCCGAACTGGAAGCCGCCGAAGAAGAAGAGCGGCAGAAGCGCAAGAAGGTGGATGACGCCGCGCGGGTTGAATACCTGATCCGCGACGCCATGGCGCAAGGGAAGTTCGACAACCTGAAGTACGCAGGCAAACCGATCCCCGGGCTGGGGGAGCGCTACGATCCCGATTGGTGGGTCAAAGGCCTCATTCAGCGCGAGCATCTCAGTGGCCTTGGCCCGAAGGCCATTCTCCTCCGGACGGAGGATGCCGAACTGGATGCGAAGCTCGATGCGCTTTACTCGGAAAAGCAGGTGCGCGATCTGGTGGAGGACTTCAACGCCCGGGTCATTGACGCGCGCCGTCAGCTCCAGGGCGGGCCGCCGGTGATCACGAAAACCCGCGACGTCGGCGTCGAGCTGGAACGCTGGCGCGAGCGCCGGGCGGCGGCTGCCGAGGCAACCGCGGCCCGGGAATCCGTGAACCAGGAACTTGCGGGCAAGCGGCCGTGGTGGCGCCGGATCTGGAACGGATCGGGGTAGGTCGGGCCTCAGTGGCTCCTGCTGGTGTTGAACGCTGGCGTTCCTGCCAGCCGGCCGCCGTCGACGGCGAGAACGGTTCCGGTGACGAACGAGGACTGGTCCGAGCAGAGCCAAAGGGCTGCGGCAGCAACGTCGGCCGTGGAACCGATCCGCCCCAGCGGCACAGTGGCGGCGACGCGATCCTGGGCGGCCTGGCCCGCCCCTGCAAGCCGCTCAGTGAGTATAGGGCCGGGAGCGATCGCGTTGACCCTGATCCCGTGCGATGCGTAGTCGAGGGCAGCAACCCGTGTCAGGCCGCCGACGCCGAACTTGCTCGCCACATAGCCGCTCATGCCGGCGACGCCTTGTTCGCCTGCTGTGGAGGACATGTTCACGATCGTCCCGCCGTTCCCGCTTGCCAGCATGAGCTCGATTTCGTATTTCAGGCAGAGGAACACTCCCCGAAGGTTGACTGAGATTGCACTGTCGAACTCCGCGCTCGCCCACTCGGCCAGGGGTGCCGGGGCCCGACCGCCGCCTGCGGCATTGTTGACCGCGAAGTCCAGCCGGCCGAAGCGGTCCCGGATCCGGGCCATGAGGGCTTTCACCGAGCCCTCGTCGCCCACATCCACGGTCATAGCCACCGCATTCCTGCCGCCCGAAGTAATGGCGGCAAGCTGTTGGGAGAGGCGGGCGCCGTCACGAGAGGCAAGGACGACGTCGGCGCCGGCGCCAGCCAGCACAGCTGCGATCTCCGCACCGATTCCGCGGCTCGCTCCGGTGACTAGCGCGACCTTTCCGGACAGCGGCCGGATGGGATCCGCCGTCGTCATGGCGCTGTCCGGCTGGCCCCGGACGCATGCGCCCGGGGTTCTTGGTTCGCGGCAGCCCGGTTGCGCGGGAGCAGGAAGCCTGCAGCAACCAGCCAAAGCAGGCCGCCGAAGCGTCCCAGCGGCAGGAGGAACTGAAGCGGCTCGATCACCATCGACAGGAAGCTCAACTCTGACAGTGCGGCAATGACCAAGCCGGTCCAAGCCAGCCAACGGGGCATGAAGCCAAGGATCAGGGCCGGGACGGCAATTCCCGCCATGAGGAGGCCGGTCCCGACGACGAAGCCGACGCCGCCGGTGATGAACGCGAGGAAGGCGAGTGCGTGGGTGAGCGTCACATCCGCGGTGATTTCGGGCCGGCTCAGCAGCCAGGTCACTGAGCCTGACAACATCAGGAAGATGGCCGCGCTGACGCCGCCAAAGAAGCTGATGGCCGGTCCGGGAACACGAACCCCGAGCCGGAGCTGCCGGGCGTAGACGGTAGCCGCGTAGATGCCCAATGGCACCGCGGAGCCGAATTGGAGCATTCCGCCGACTCGCGTCGCGGCGACGTTTTGCTGGAAGAACGCGGCCACCTGCTCCGCCTGGGCAAAGGGCGAGACGAACGTCTGGCCTCCTGTCAGTATTGCGGACGTGATGAGGCTGGCGAGGAAAATGCCCAGGCTGACGAGGGCTAGAACGCCGGGGTGCGGGCCGCCCGACCGAGCTGGACGGCCGCCTTCATCGGGAATCGAACGACTACTCATGGCTGGACCTTTCTAGTGCTGGCCGATATCTCGTAATTGCATCACTACTGAAATGGTTCACCTCTAGAATTATTCTGTCAAGCATGTATCCTGAATCCATGGACTTAGCCACGCCGGGTCGGCCGAAACGGACTGCTTTTCTTTTGTCGCAGCTAGGGGCCGTTGCCTCCTCCCGCTTTGCCGACCGCACCCGGGAGATCGGGCTCACGCCCAGCGACGCCGGTGTCATCCGCCTGCTCGGTCGCGCTCCGGGATTGAGCCAACGCTCCCTTGCGGACCGGCTCGGTGCCGTCCCCAGCCGGGTGGTCTCACTCATCGACTCGCTTCAGGAACGCGGCCTCGTGGAGAGGGTCCGCAGCAGCACGGACCGGCGGAACTATGAACTCCATCTCACCGACGCCGGCAAGCGCGTGCTGCGGGAACTGCGCGGAATCGCGGAACAGCATGAAGCAGAGATCCTGGCCCCGCTGACAACGGAGCAGGTCAAGCAACTTGGCGACTTGCTCGCCCAGCTCGCCAACGGCCACGGGCTGGACAGGGAGCTCCACCGCGACGTCGGCCGCGAGCGTGGAGGGGCGGGGGGCCTGACGGCCGATCCAGGCCCTGAGCCAGCGAACGGGCCGCGTTAGGCCGCCTGGAACGGACATGACGAATAGGGCACGATTTTTGCCACATTGTGGGGAATAGCAGCCGCATGGTGTATGTTGCACATTCGCCAGCAAATATACAAGAGAAGAGATAACCCCAGGTGGCAACCGATTACGACGAACTCCGCTCCGACGTCGCGGAATCCCAAAGCACGTCACTTCAGGCCCTGCAGTCTGCCAATGCTCCGGATGCCCGCAGCGTTGTACGGGAGCTTGACGAGGCCGATGCTTTTGAAGGCAACGAGGTACCAGGCGGCGAATTCGTGGCCGAGGAACTCATCATTGCGGTCGTTCCCCAGAAGGAAGACGAGTTCACGTGCTACTCCTGTTTCCTCGTCCGTCACCGCTCCCAGATTGCCCGTGAAAAGAACGGTCACGCGTACTGCGTAGAGTGCGAAGGCTGAGCCTCTGAGATCCAATCCACGTGCCGCTTAACCATCTCCCTCACAGTTACGTTCATCACAGGGGATGTAGGCGCTTCTTCTTGGCGAGCTTTTCATAACGGGCCCCGGAATCCGCTGCTCGCTGCTCTTCGGCAGCGAGCAAGGGGCGGTATGGCGAGTTGTCCTCCACCGATCCGCCGGCAGCGCTTGCGAGCCGGAGCAGCACCGAGCGGCTGACAACGCTGTCCTGGTGCTCTCCTAAGATCTTCTGGATCTTCTGGGCGTTGCGGGCCAGTTTCACAGCGGGTTTCCTGTGGACGTCCCGCAGCGCTTCGGCTGCATGGCGCAGCCGTTTTGCGTCTTTACGGACCTGGTGCAATGCCCTGTCGCTTTCGACGCCGGTTTGCCCGGCCGCTGCCTTCTGGGACCGGCGCAGCCGCTTGACCGCTTTCCCGGCCAGCTTGGCCGTGACGGGACGGGCCTTCTTCCCCGCACGAGGTTTCGCGGGAGGCTCGTCGCGGAATTCCTCGAGTGACTCCAGGAGCCGGAAATAGCGTTTCGTTCCCAAGGAGCGGAGCATCTCGCGATACCCGGAGTTGAAGGCGGCCTCGAGTTCGTCATTGATCCTGCTGGCAGCTGGAGCGGACACCGAGCCGTCGGGTTGTTCATTCATCAATTCCCCGATCCGGTCCCGCAACACCTCGGCATCCCGTGCCTTGCCCAGGACCTTGCTCAGCCATTTGAGTTCGGCCTTGAGTTGATCCACGGCATCGGCGTCGAAGAGCTTGCCGTAAGCGGACAACGTCGAGCGGAGCCTGCGGGTGGCCGAGCGCATGCGGTGAACAGCGTCGTCGACGCCTTGCCGGACTCCGGAATCCAGTTCGGTGATTTCAGCGATCTGTGCGGCGATGTAGGCAACTATTGCGTCTCCCGCAGAACCCTTCGGACGTGCTTTCGGCGGCGCCGGCACGGCTGCCGGCCAGGCCGTGCCGAAGGCACGCGCAAGCTTGGACGCGTGCCCGGAGGGGGTTGCGCCGGCCTCTGACAAGACACTCTCCGCGCTCTCGAACAGGGATTCATCGCCGTGGACCAGCTCGATTTCCCATTCCCGCCAGCGCCTCTCCAGTTGCCTCGGGTGCAAGGTCTCTGCCGTCACGTGGTCATCCACGAAATCGGCCAGCGTGACGTCGTCGCTTCCGTGTAGCCGGTGCAAAGTGCGGCGGGTATGGATCCGGGCCACGGGCCTGAGTTCCTCGCCGCGGGTGAAGACGATGAGACGCTCCGCCAGCTCCTCCGGGACGATCTCAGGCTGCCCCAGCGGCGCCTGGATCTCCACGCGATTGTCCCGGTCTGCCGGCAGTTTCAAATGCCAGCCTGAATCGATGCCTCCGGAGCGGCGCCGCAAGGTGATCCGGTGCTTGGCAAGGACCAGGCCTTCGGTATCGAAGTAGACGGCCTCGAGTTGATGATCCGCAGGATCTGCGACCTGTTCGACGCCGGTGATGTCCTCGAACGCGGGAAGGGGCGTTTCCAAGTCGGCGTCGTACTTGCGCTCTGTTTCCACGGATTCCTGGGTCGACATGCCGTTTCCCGTCCTTCTCGTAGCTGGTCCGCACCTATAGGCATCCTCCCACTAGGCCTCCTGCAGGGAAAGAGCGGTCAAGGTTTTACAACCCCGGTCCTTCGATTCCCTAGACCGGAATCCGCCCAAGCCCTAAGATCACTCTGACGGCACCAGCCCTGCGCTGATCGATGTCCGTCGCGGTCTCACCCTTAAGCGTGAGCGCCGGGTCCGTTCTGCGACTCCTGGGTCTTCGAACGGGCCCGGTCGACCTCCGCTGGGACCAGCCAAAAGCCCGCCGAAACGGGACATGAACCCGTGGCCTCGCCGCGCGCCCGACGCAATTCGCGATGGTTAGAGAGTAATTACTCGCAGAGGGTGACGGCGGCCCGACAACGGAGGATGCTTGATTGATGGGAGGGAAAATCATGACACGAGATGTGAGTCATTTCGAGCGCCTTTCGGCGTGGACTGAAGATGACATGAAGCCAGCCGTCGGCAAGCTGTTGCGCGGCGATGGCGTGCCTTCCGAATCGCAGGAAGACCGCCGTCCCTCGCCCTTGGACTTCCAGATTCCCGGAGAACTGGACCGCGCCCTGGAGTCGGCTTCACAAACGCTTAGCCTCACGCCCAGCGAGATCTTGCGCGAGGCCCTGTCCGAATGGCTGGGGAGCCACGGACAGCCGGCCACGGGCCACCATCCGTTCGGGAAGCACACCGCGCTGTAACGTTGGCCGGGCTGCGGGTCGCCAAGCTCCAGCCCTTACTGGCGTCTGCCCTGGACAGCGTCGCCGTGCCGCGCAGAGCGGAACGGAGAGGCCGCAAGGAGCAACGCCGCTGCCGCGAATCCCGCAATTCCGATCCACAACGTCGGCTGGTATCCGATTGATACCGCGAGGAGTCCGCCAGCCGGTGCGCCGACCACGATCATCGCGCGGTTCGCGGACCGAATTGTGGTGTTCATGCGTCCTTGCAGATGGTCCGGTGTTACCGCTTGCCGGTAGCCCATCTCGTTCGCGTTGCTCAGTCCCAGGGCCAGTCCGTAGACGGCCTGCCCCGCGGCGAGCAAGAGAATCACGAGCCACTTCTGTCCGTTGCCGGTAGGCACGACGGCGATGATCGCCCAGCCGACCGACATGAGGAAATTGCAAATGATCACCGCACGCCCGGCACCCCATCGCATCCCGAACCTGGTCGAGAAGCTGCTCCCGAGCAGCCCGGCGACGCCGGCGGCCGCCAGAGTGATACCAAGCTCGAAAGGAGACAACCTCAATTCGAGCAAGACGAAGGATACGAAGACTGTTCCGAGCATGCTGTTCGCGAGGAACCAGACGTGGGATCCGACGGCCATTGGCGCAAGAACGCGGTGCCGGTAGACCCAACGGAGTCCCTCGGCGATCTCCGCGCGGAGGCCTCGCAGGGATGAGCCGGATGCTTCCCGGGGCTCCACAACGCGCACCCGGGAGATCGCCAGCGCGGAAAAGAGATAGGACACGGCGTCGGCGAGGACAGCGAAGGGAGCCCCCAGGAGCGTGACCAAGCCGCCGGCAACCAGCGGGCCGGAAGTCTGGGCGACGGCATCGCTTTGGTCGGCCCTCGCGTGTGCAGCCAGCAAGTCCCGCCTGCCCACGATCCGAGGGAGGAACGACTGGGACGCCGCGTCGCCGAAGAGGGAGAACACGCCGAAGAAAGCAACGAAGACGATGAGGACAACGAGGTTCAGCCGTCCCACGGCGTAGAGAACAGGAATGGCCAGCAGGAGGATGCCCCGCGCAAGGTCTGTTCCCACGAGCACGGGCTTCCGGGGCCGTCGGTCGACGAGGGCACCTGCGAGCAATCCGAAGAAGAGATAGGGGAGCCACCGGGCAGCGTTCAGCAGACCGACGTCGGTTGCTGTTCCTCGGAGCGAATCCAGCACCAGGACCTGCAGGGCCAAAGTGGAGATGTAGGTTCCAAAACCCGACACTGTGTAGGCCGACCAGAAAGCCAGGTAGCCGGGAATCCGGAAAACGTCCCGCGGGTTCGAACCATCCATGCGGTCAGCGTCCGTTCACAGGCAGGATGAAGCCGAGACAGCGCACGCCATACCGACGCAATGCACCCGAGGACTGGGCAGCCATGGCCAGTCCTCGGGTCCGGAATGCAAACTCGCTTTAGCCGCTGCAGTACTTGCTGTAATTGGTGCCCGCGTTCTGGTAATCGTTCTTCAGGGCGTTGAGCTTCGCGGTATCCGGGCTGTCCTTCGAGGACTCGTCCAGGTAGTCCACGATCGTCTTCAGGGTGGGCTTCAGCTCATCCGAGGACACGGCTTCGATCGGGCGGAGCTGGTTGGCTACCCGGATGGTTCCCGTTTTGTCCGTGGTGTTCGTGGGGTTCGAGATGACGGTCTTGACCCGGCTGCAGGTGTCCGCGGTGCTCAGCTGCTGCGGTGCGGAGCAAGCTGATGCGGAGAGGACGAGCCCGGCCGCGAGCAGGGCTGTGGTGATTTTCTTCATGGTTCCCTCAGTAGTTGCTGACGTTTGATTGTAAGCAGACGTCGCGTGGCGCCCAATGCGGCTTCGCCAGCCGAACGGTTCATTTCGTGCGGCCACGGGTCCGAAGATCACAAGGGAGGGGCCCCTCGGCCGTCCGGCCGCGGAACCCCTCCAGTGTTCGAAGCGCGCTGGATCAGCGCTGGATCAGCGCTGGGGGAGTGCCTTGGTCCCCTCGATCTGCACGGCCTGCAGCTTGTTCGGATCCAGGCCAAGCGTCTTCAGGATGGTCGGCGCAATCTGCGTCGTCTCAACGGCGGTGGTCACGGTCCGGGCGTGTTGGTCGTTGCCGCCTGAGATCACGAGGGGCACATCGCGGTCGTCCGCGCTGGCTCCGCCGTGTTCAGCGATCTTGGCCTGGCCGCCCGTGTACACCACGCCGGTCTGGGCGATCCCCAGGATGTCCGGGTAGCGTGCGTCGCTGGTTTTGGTGCCGAAGTAGTTTGCAACCTCGCTGCCCGCGTAGACCTTGCTCAACCCCGAGGTTGTCACGGTCTTGGCGGCACCGTTGACGTCGTTGCCGGCGGCCGAGTGCGCTGCCAGGTAGTCCTTGGCGAACTTGGCTGCCGCCTGCGAGTGGTCCGAAAGCCACAGCTGCATGATGTCGTCGTCGGTGGAGAAGGCCACGAGGTCTGCCGAGCCGGGGTGTGCCGACTTCCATGCCGCGTTCAGGCCATCGATGATTGCGCTGTCAGGAACCCTGGTCAGCGTCGAAGAGTCCATCGGCGACTGTCCGTGCTTGGCCGAAAGCATCACCGTGGTGTCCTTGGCGTGGCCGGAAGCGGCCAGCTCGGACTCGAACTTGCCCACGGAAGCGTTGACGAAGTCCAGGGCTTTGCTCAAGAGCGGCCCGGGGACGGTGCCGCCCTGAAGGTAACCTCCGGTGAGGCCATCCGACGTCGGGAGCTTCTGTGCCGTCGAGACGGCCTGGAAGTTCATCCCGAAGATGCCCGGTACTCCGGCCGTCTTGGTGCCGGAGTGGTCCTTGCCGTCGATCTCGTTCAGCACGGCCTGGACCTTGTAGCCGTCGTACTGCTGGGTGGCGGCGTTGTCCTGCGTCCAGTCGCCAGTGAACGGAGCGGCGGCCTTGCTGTTGATTTCCGGGGTGAAGAGGTCATCCAGGCCCTTCCCGGAAGGGCCGTCCAGGATTTCATAGGCCGGGTGCTTATCCGACCATGCGGTGGTCAGGCCAGCGCTCTTCGCCACTTCGAAGACCGTGTTCACCTTCAAGTACTGGTGCGGGTACACCGGCTTGCACGTCGCCGGGTCAACCGGGAGGGCTGCGGGGTCCAGGAGCGAACCGGGCTGTCCGGTCATGTTCAGGATGCTGCCCGGAAGCCCGGGCAGGCCCTGGCCGGCGTCGAGGGCGTTCTGGTCCTTGTCCGCCGCTTCGGTGAAGGCCACTTCGGCGCCGGGCGCGGTGTTCTTGCAATCCGTGGTGCCTGCCGGCAGGAGTGCCCGGTTGAAGGTGTCGTCATAGTAGACGCCGGTGGTCCCGGGATTGCCGCCGGTCAGCTGGCCGACCATGCCGGGGAAGGAATCCGAGGGCACGGGAGTCTGGGCGTGCGTGTAGCTGGTGCCGTGGTTGACCAGCGACGCGAGCGCCGACGTCGGGTGGTTCTTCACGTAGAGATCCAGGTCCTTCTGGTGAAGGCCGTCCACCGAAAGCAGCAGGACGTGCTTCGACGTTTCGCCCTGGCCACCCTGGCCCTTGCTGCCGTCTGATGCCTGCTGGCCCTGGACGTCCTGGCCGCCGCGTGAAGCGTCGTCGGCCATCGCCGGCGCCACCGCGGACCCGGCCACCAGCACGGCCCCCAGGACCGCTGCTGTGGCAAGCCTGTACTTCTTGGCTGTCTTCATGGAAGTAAGACCCTTCGCTATTGCGTTCTTATCGTTCGAGAATGCGTCCCCGGTTGATTCTTGTTGCGGGGAGGGCGTCCGTCCCCCGAATTGGGCCGCACCGCAGAAACGTTCACGACAGGTTCAATTGCGGGTAGCCGAACTCTTCCGGAACTCACAGGAAATCCGCGTACCCCCGGGGGTGTGCAGGCCGTCGTGTCCTTAATCGACCGGAATTCTCACCGGGAAGGACTCGGCGAGGGCGTGCCCGCCATGGACGCGGGCGGCGCAGGGAAAGCAGCCGCGGGGTACAGCCCGGCGACCTGTGTCATGTAGTTGGCCCATTGCGGCCCCGCCAGCATGTATCCGTCGATGGCGGTGTAGAACTTGCCGTTGATCGTGACGTTTTGTCCGGCCCGGCTCTGTCCTGCCATGGTGTCGCCGAAGAAGGACGCCGTGGCGAGCCCCGTGGTGTATCCGACCACCCACGTGGACCCGTTGCTATTGTTTGTTCCCGTTTTTGCCGCGGTGGGGAACATGTCCTGGACTTTCGGCTGAATGTAAATGCCGGATCCCCGCTTCAAGACGTCCTGGAGTGCGGAGTTGACGCCCCGGGCAACCTCGGGCTTGATGGCGGGGTGGCATGAACCGGCTTGCGCGGGCAGCTTCCCGCCGGAGGGATCGGTGATTCCCACAATGGCGATCGGCGAGCAGTACGTGCCGTCGTCGGCGAAAGTGGCAAAGGCGTCGGCCATCACGAGCGGCGATATTTCGGTGCCGCCGAGGAGATTGCCCAATTGGTGCATGTTGACCGGTGCGCTGTCCACGCCACTGTGGAGGCCCACCGCGTCCACCACTTTCTGGATGCCGCAGAAGTCCAGTTGGGCCGCCTCGGCAAATGTTGCGGTGTTGATGGAGTTGTAGAGCCCATAGTTGACGGGCATGGGACGGTAGTAGCCCTCGTCGTTGTTGCGGAGATCGTCAGCTGTGCCCAGGCCGGCGATTTTCTGGGCCGTGCTGTAGCCGCCCAGTACCCGCCCGCAGCTGTCCCTCCAGGGGAATCCTAGTGGGTAGACCCTCCTCGACGCGTCCACCACCGTGGTCATGGACTTGCCCTCGTTGAGCCACTCCGTGAAGGTGAACGGCTTCATGGCGGAACCCGGCTGGAAGCCTCCGGCTCCGTTGAGATCATTGCCGTTGGCGTCTTTGGAATCGACATTGAAGTTGAGTTGGGTATCGAATTTTCCGGGTTGGGGAAGAAATACCGTGTTTTGCGCCATGGCCAGGATCTTGCCCGTGCCGGGCTGCACTGTGACCAAGGAGGCGCCCCATTTGTCCGGGTTCGCGCCTGCCGTGGCATCGACCTGTGTTTGGGCGACTGCCTGCAGCCGGCTGTCCAGCGTGGTGGTGATCGTCAAGCCGCCGCTGTACAGGAGCTGTTCCCGGTCCGTGACGCTGGCACCGTACGCAGGGTTGTTGAGGATGAGGTGGGAGATGTAGTCGCAAAAGTACGCAGCCATGTTTGCGGCGGCGCAGCCTTGCTTCGCTGGTGTGATGGTGAGCTTCAAGGGAGTGACGACGGCGGCCGCATACGCTGCCTGCTGGATCTTGCCCTGAGCGAGCATGTCGGACAGCACCAGGTTGCGGCGCTGGATGGCGTTGTCCGGATGGACGGAGGGGTCGAAGTAGCTGGGGCTATTGACGAGGCCGGCGAGCAGGGCGGCTTGCGGAAGACTCAGGTCCTTGGCGGAAACGCTGAAGAAGTGCTGCGCCGCGGCTTCGATGCCGTACGCGTCCCGGTTGAAGAACACGATATTGAGGTAGCCCTCCAGGATCTGGTCTTTAGTGAATTTCTTCTCCAGTTCGACGGCGAGTTTCATTTCGCGCACCTTGTCGCCAATGGTTTTCTGACCGCTGAGCACCACTTGTCCGGTCTGGCCTGCCGCCAAACGGGACTCGTTGAGTACGTTGGTCACGTACTGCTGGGTCAGGGTCGAGGCACCTTCGTTGGTGCCCTTGGTGAAATTGGATGCCAATGCCCTGAGGATCCCTTGGGGGTCGATGCCGCCGTGCTGGTAGAAGCGGTTGTCCTCGATGGCGACAATCGCTTCCTTGATGTAGGGCGACATCTGGTCCAGGCTGACCCGAACCCGGTTCTCGGCATAGAAGGTGGCGATCGTCTTTCCGTCCGCGCTGAGCACTTTCGTGGACTGCGACGGCGGGTTGACCTCCAGATCACCCGGGAGGTTGTTGAAGTACTCGATCGAACCGCTGACGGCCATCCCGGCCGACGCTACGCCGGGGACCACGAGCCCGGCAGCCAGCACGCCGCACAGCGCACTCACCACGAAGAATCCGAAGATCCTTCGCAAGACCCGCGCCAAACCACTTTTCGGGTTGTTCTTCGGAGCCATTTTTCCAGCTATCGAGCGTGCGTGTTTACAGATTACGCCGCCATTCGTCCCTTCACATAGGCCCCGAAATCCGTGGCGACACGGCCCTCGTGGTTATGTTCGTCACTTCGCCCGCGCGCTGACCGTGTCCGGCGTTTCTGCGGATGCATACTGAAGTTATTCGGGCGCGGTGATGGAAGGCAGGTGGCAGCCGGTGGAGACACTGATGGCTGTTGTGAGGAGCGAGTATTTTCCGGCGGGAGCCGTGCTCGTGGGCGTGGTTTTGTTCTGGACAATCGGCTTGCTCGGCGGGTTGTCCTGGTTGAGCGGAGCCCAGCAGCCCTTGGCAATCCTGACGTGGCTGATCTTCATCTACGGCGTGGTAGTGCTGTCTCCCCTCGCTGGAATCTGGGCCGCCGTGGACCTTGCCCGCCGTTGGTTGCGGAACCGCCAGGCTCGCCGGCAGGAGCTCGGATCGGCCGACGTCGAGTCCTTCTAAGTCCCCACCGACGTGAGCCCACACGGTAGGCGATAGCCTGAGGCTAGCGCCTGCCCACGATCGGACCGCACGGAACGAGGACCTCCCATGATCACACGCGTCGACGTCGATGAAGCCGCTGCCCGGATTGCGGGGAGGATCCGCCGCACACCCGTCTTCGAGGCGGATGCCGGGACGGTGCCCGGACAATTGTGGTTCAAATGCGAGTTCATGCAGCACACGGGGACGTTCAAGGCGAGGGGCGCGTTCAACCGTGTGCTGGCCGCACGGGAACGCGGCGAGCTCAAGGAAGAAATCGGGATCGTCGTCGCCTCGGGCGGCAACGCGGGGTTGGCGAATGCCTACGCCGCAGCCCAACTCGGTGTGCCCGCAACCGTTTTTGTCCCGGAAACCGCCCCTGCCGTGAAGGTCAGGAAACTCAAGACCAGCGGAGCCACGGTGGTCCAGCGCGGAACGGAGTACGCCGAAGCATTTGAGGCCGCCCTCGGCTACGCCACGGAAACCGGGGCGGTCTACTGCCATGCCTACGACCAAGCCGAAATCGCCGCGGGGGCCGGCACCGTGGGTTCGGAGCTCCTGGACCAGCTGGGCGACATCGACACCGTCGTGGTAGCCGTTGGCGGCGGCGGGCTCATGGCGGGAATCGCGGCTGCCGTCGAAGGCCACGCTCGGGTTGTCGGCGTCGAACCGGACAATGCTCCCACCCTCTATTCGGCCCTCGCCGCAGGCGCACCTGTCGACGTTGCCGTCTCCGGGATCGCCGCGGATTCCCTCGGCGCCCGGCAGATCGGCCGGATCGGTTTCGACGTGGCCGTCCGCACGGGCGTCCAGACGGTCCTGGTGTCCGACGACGATATCGCCGCGGCGCGCTCGCTGCTCTGGGAGCAGTACCGCATAGTCGTGGAACACGGCGCAGCAGCTGCTTTCGCGGCCGTGAACTCCGGAGCGTATGTTCCTGCTGAAGGGGAACGCGTGGCCGTGATTCTTTGCGGTGCCAACACCGACCCCGCCACGGTCTAGGGGCGAGTCAAGCCCTGCCGCGAGCGCTCCGCAGTTGCTAAGCTCGAGCCACAATGCCGGGGCACGCGAAACCGCTTCACGAACGGACAGGTGACATTTGCGATTGATCATCATGGGCCCTCCCGGCTCGGGCAAGGGCACCCAGGCCGAACATATTGCCGGGCATTTCGGTATACCCGCCATTTCCACCGGAGACATCTTCCGCGCGCACGTCGGAGGCAGGACGGAACTCGGAGCCGAAGCCAGCAAGTACATGGACAGCGGCGAGTTCGTGCCGGATCACGTCACCAATGCCATGGTCCGCCAGCGGCTTGGCGCCGCCGATGTCCTGGCTGGGTTCCTCTTGGACGGATACCCCCGCACAACGGCTCAAATCGATGCCTTGGACGGCATCCTGGCCGGCAACCGGCAGCAGCTTGACGCCGTCGTCGAACTAACCGTCGACGACGACGAACTCGTGGAGCGAATGCTCCGCAGGGCGCAGGAGCAGGGCCGCAGCGATGACACAGCGCCGGTGATCCGGCGTCGGCTGGAGCTTTACCGCAACGAGACGCAGACCGTGGTGGAGCGATACTCCGAGCGCGGTATCGTGCTCGCCGTGGAAGGTTCCGGCCAGCGGGAAGAGATCACTGCCAAGGCCATAACCGCCATTGAATCAGCACTAGGAAAGGGACTGTGAACGGTCAACCGCCTATCGGCCAGAGAATCGAAGACTATGCGATGATCGGGGACCTGCACACCGCGGCCCTGGTCAGCACGGCGGGCTCCATAGACTGGCTGTGCCTCCCACGTTTCGATTCGCCCGCGTGTTTCGCCGCGCTCCTGGATTCACCGCAAGCAGGGCGCTGGCTCTTGGCGCCTGAGGCCGGGGGAATCTGCACGCGCCGCCAGTACCGGGACGGAACCCTCATCCTCGAAACAGACTGGGAAACCGAGGAGGGGCACGTCCGGGTCATCGACTTCATGCCCCCGCGCGACGCCGTCGCGGACATCGTGCGGGTTGTTGAAGGGATCCGCGGGACGGTCAAGATGCGCGGCGAGCTGATCCTGAGGTTCGACTACGGGCACGTCGTGCCTTGGGTGCGCCGCGACAGGCATGGCCTCCGCGCCGTTGCCGGTCCGGACTCCGTCTACCTCAAGACCCCGGCGCCGTTGAAAGGCAAGGACTTCACGACGGTCAGCGAATTCACGGTGAACGCCGGCGACCACATCCCCTTCGTGCTGACCTGGGCTCCGAGCCACGAACGGCGGCCACGCACGGTCGAGGCAGATATCGCGCTCGACGACACCGCGGCGTTCTGGACGGACTGGTCCAAGCGTTGCACCGTCCGGGGGCCTTACCGGAAAGCCGTACTGCGTTCCTTGATCACGTTGAAGGCCCTCACCTACGCGCCCACGGGGGGCATTGTTGCCGCCGCCACCACCTCGCTGCCCGAGCAGATCGGCGGCCCGCGGAACTGGGACTACCGCTATTGTTGGCTCCGTGACGCCACGTTGACCCTCCAGGCCTTCCTCGCAGCGGGCTATACCGAGGAGGCCGCCGCGTGGCGGGACTGGCTCCTGCGTGCTGTGGCAGGCGACCCGGCCGACCTCCAGATCATGTACAGCCTGCACGGACGCCGGAGGTTGCCTGAGGCGGAGCTGACCTGGCTTTCGGGGTACCAAGGGTCGACGCCGGTGCGCACCGGGAATGCGGCAGCGGAGCAGCTTCAGCTGGACGTCTGGGGAGAAGTCCTCGACTGCCTGTCCCTGACCCGCGCATCGTTGATGAACGTCGGCGATGAGACCTGGGCAATCCAGACCGCCCTGATGCGCCACCTTGAGAGCACCTGGGACCAGCCGGACAACGGGCTCTGGGAAGTACGCGGCCCGCGGCGGCACTTCGTGCACTCCAAGGTGATGGCCTGGGTTGCCGCTGACCGCATGGTCCGCGGAATCCGTGAGTCGGGGATGCCCGGCCCCTTGGATCGCTGGGAGGCTTTGCGGGACACCATCCATGACGAAGTCATGACCCACGGATTCGACGCGGACCGCAACACTTTTGTCCAGTCCTATGGGAGCAAGGAACTGGACGCGAGCCTTCTCCTGATCCCCAAAGTAGGCTTCCTGCCGCACGACGATCCACGCGTGATCGGCACCATTGACGCCATCCAGCGCGACCTCACGGAAGACGGCTTTGTGCTGCGCTACCGTCCGCAGGACAGCGATGACGGGCTGCCGGGCAGGGAGGGAGTCTTCCTTGCGTGTTCCTTCTGGATGGTGGACGCGCTTTTGGGGGCCGGGCGCCGCGCGGAGGCGACGGCACTCTTCGAGCGGCTTCTGGCCTTGCGCAATGATGTGGGTCTGTTGAGCGAAGAATGGGACGTCCAGGAGGGCCGGCAACTTGGCAATGTCCCCCAGGCCTTCAGCCATTTCGGCATGGTGCTCAGTGCCTTGCAACTTCACCACGGCAAAGCGCACCACAGCAATGTACCGATCGGCGGGGTCCCGCCGTCGGACACATCGCCAGAGTCGCATGAATCGTAGCTGGCTTCAGGAGCGGCCTTGAGCTGAGGTTCCGGCGCGCTTGGGCCAGCGGAAGATCCGGCCTGCCAAGGCAAGCCCGGCCCCGAGGTTGAGCATTGGCAGGTAGGCTCGCGCCACGGCGGTTCCAACGGCAGGCAGGGACGCGGCATCGGGGTAGAGCATGTAGAGGGGCTCGTACCGGGGCCGGAACTTTGCCTTGAACGCCAAGAGGGACCTGAACCCGTACACCGGTTCCAAAGTCGCCCCCAACCAGTCGAGCAAGCGGTCGAGGTTGCCCGGAGGCCGGGATCGGAGCCTCGGGCGTGGCATCTCGGAAGGATCCTCTTCGACCCGTGCCAAGGGCGCACCGGAAAGGCTCACGAATTCGCATCCTTCATCCTTGAGGCTGAGGGCCGCGGAAGCGATGAGGAACTCGATGCTGGCACGGAAGCCGCCGCTGCGTCGTCGCATGAAATCCAGGGTCCAGCCCACGATGTGCCCGTTGCGGTAAACGGGCAACCAGGAGGTGACGGCGTGAACGGTGTGGCGCTGGTCGATTGCGAGCAGGCAACGCACTTCGGGGTCGTCGAGCTCGTCGAGGCTGCCTAAGGTGAAGCCCATTTCGGGCATGTTCTTGTCTGCCACCCATTCTTCGGAGATTTCCTCGATCTGGACCTGGACGGAGAACGGCGCCGAGGCGTAACGCGTCCATTCGTAGCGGATGCCCGCCTTCGAGGCATTGTTCAACGCGGTGCGGATGTCCTGGAACTTCTTCCCCTTGAAGGACACTGAATGCAAGGGCAGGACCGTTTCCTGGGCCACTTGTGCCGAGCTCCAACCGGAGGCATCAGCGTGGTCGCGCAATTCCTGGGGTACGGAGTAGAAACACGGCGTCCACCCATTGCCCCTGCAATAGAGGACAAATTCGTCGAAGACGGCCTTCATCTCGGATTTGGGTCCCACCGGGCCGCCGAGCGTGAGGGCGACCCCCGTGCTGACCCGGTAGGCGACAAAGGACTGCCCGGACGCTGAGAACCAGTACATGTTTCCCGGCCAGGTGGTCATCCAGGACAGTGAGCTTCCCTCCCACGTCTTGATGACCTTCCGGGCACGCTCCGTACTGGCGTCGTGCCGGGTGTGGGACTGGTGGAGGAAAGTCCTGAAGATCAGGACACCCGCGACGGCCCAGAAGACGACCCCCACGCCCTCGTACACGAGAACGGCGGCCGTGCCCAGGGGGAAGATGGCCGGGGGCACGTCCAGGACGAAGCCCAGCGGAAGGAAGCGGTCAGGGACATCCGCCAGTAGGTCCGGCAGCCCCGGAACAGGGGAGAATTCCTGGGCGAGGACGAGCCCGGCGCTGACGTAGACAACACTGAGCACGGCCGCCATCGCAAGAACCCTGATGGCGAGGCGTCTGTAGGTCCCCTTCGGCGCCTTGACGTGGAACAGCTTCCGGGTTGCGAGCAGGATGATGGTCAATGCAAGGGGCAAAAGGAGGGGGAGTGCCAAGGTGAATGGCTGCGAGGAGGCCGAACCTTCGATTGCGACGATCCCCTCGCTCGCACCGGTGTCCGAAGTGGTCGGCTGCAGGACTCCGGCGAGTGCAATTCCGGCCAGGACGGAAAGGCCCACCTGGATCACGAGGGTCCCCACCCATGCAAAGCGCCGTCCGCGGCGGAGGCCCTCCGCAAGCAGGAGCAGGAGGAAGGACGGAAGGATGGCCATGAAGATCCCACCGGCGCCGGCGCGCAACTGCAGCTGTGCGACGGCACAGTCCTTCGCTTGCGCCGGATCCGAACAGAGGCTCTGGAGTGCCTGGGGATCGACAGGCTGGATGTTGGTAAAAAGGAAACGCAGGATGGACAACGGTCCCACGGCATGCGGGATCAGGCCGGCGACCACCGGTCCGATCGCCGATGCGGCAATGAGCAGCGAGAGCAGCACCCGGCCTTCGTGCCGGGAACTTACCGGGCGCGCGAACCGCGGCCGACGGCCCATCAGGAATGGACCGAGAGCCATGCCCGCACCTGCAGCGCCGAGCCTGACCAGATCCGCAAAGCCTCCGCTGTACAGGGCCAGGAGGAGGAGCAAGGCGGAGACGACCAGCCGGATGCGGCGCCTCCACAGGGTTGGCACGGACGCAGTTCCCGCCATCGCCGTACCGATGATGAATGCACTCGGACCGAAGAAGAGGTGACTGCCGATCTCCTCGGTCCAGTTACCGAGCAGGCCCTGGGCCACAGCAAGGAATCCAAGGGCAATGCCGACGCCCAGAATCTGGCTGGAGACAGCAGCTATGGCGAACGCTCGCCGCCCCATTCGCCGCTCCAAAGGCACACCCAGCAGCAGCACCAACGCAGTATCCAGCACATAGCCCGTCAGATCCCTGGCCCAGGCGGCGGAAGCCACGATGGCCTCCCAGTGATCAGGCAAGGAGCGGGGCGTCAGGGCGACGTTGAGCCGCCACTGCGCGTCCGGTCCGGTGGCAAGACTTGAGGTCAGGGCTCCCAAGCCCCAGAAAACGATGACAAAACCCAACGTGAGCTGCGCTGAGCGCAGCCTTCCCGTCCATGATCGCCGCAAAGGGACGTCCGGGACAGACGGGGTTCCCGGCTTGGGCGCCGGTGCGTGCACGGGGTTCCTATCTGTGCGTCGGAAGGATGGGGGTGCGAAATGAAATTCTTCCACACCGGCCGTCCGGCGAGGTTAATTCCAACGTCGCAGTGACCTTCCCGGTCCCGATCCAATAGACTCCGACGTAGGCAGGCTGGCGGCTCGCACCGTCACCCGCCTATGAGTAATGGAATGGTGCTTAACCACCGCTAAACCGAACAGAAAGCAAGCCCGGTACAGGACGATGCACAAATCTCGCATATTCCGCTTCGCTGCATCCGTGATCGCCGCCGGAGTGCTCTTGGCGGGCTGTTCGCAAGCGGCCACCGTACCGTCCGACTCATCCGGCGGCAGGCAAACAGCGGCACCGATTGCGCCCTCGGGGAGTCCGGCGGCAGCGGGCCAGGGTCCCAGGAAGGTTGATTCGGGGCAGGACCCGTCAAAGCTTCCCGTGGGGTCCTTGTACAAGAATCCCGGCGACAACCGGAACGAGATTATCCTCGCGGACGTCCGGCACACGGCCGTCCTCATCGGCGACTCCCAGTCCCAGCCTGAAGGATCCTGGCCGCGGGCAGCCTTGGGAGCCATTGGCTACAAGGTGTACACAGTCGGTCGCGGCGGAACGGGTTTCGTGGCCGCGACGAGCACCACCGGCAACTATATCGATGCGCTGCAACGCGGAGACTGGGTACTGCCGTATGGGACGCCACCCCTGATCGTCCTCCAAGGCGGCGGCAACGATGCTTCCCGCAAAGTGAGCGATGAGCAGATCACGAGCAATGCCAACAGGCTCATCGCAGCCCTCAGGAAGAGGTATCCGCTGGCGAAGATTGCGATGATCGGAACCCTGGCAAGGGGTGCCAACGCCGGCGGTGGCCGCCGTACGCAGGTTGACGCGCTACTGGGCACCATCGCGGCAAAGGCCGGAGCGACCTTCTTCAGCGTGGGCGATTGGATCACCAAATATCAGGTCGCCGGGGACCTGGTGGACGGCGTGCACCTGAATGCTGCCGGGCATGCCAAGCTCGCGGGTGTCCTCGCGGCAGACATGGCCGCGGCGGGACTTCGCTTGCCCGCGGATCCTGCCAACTGACCCGTCTCCAAAGTCATGGACCTGCGCCAACATTGATGCTGGCAGAACTTCGTGCGCCGGAGAACAATTGATCTATGGTCAGCTATTCAGCCCTTGAAGACGCGTCCAGCAAGAATCCGCATGACTGGGGCCGGGCGATGGCAACGGCGATGACGAAGCTCCTGGATGCGGCTCGGATTGACGGACGGCATTTTGAACACGAGTTCCTCTACGGCGAGGAACTGCGCCTGAGGATCGACGAGAACAACGGCGGAGCCACGGTCAAGCTCACGTGGACACCCGCGGACCAAGAGTCCGAACAGGAGGGCAATCCCGGCTGAGCGCGCCCTTGGCGTACTGAGCTTGGGCGGCGGCTACTCCTTTGCGAGGGGCCCCCGGCCGTCGCTTCCGAGCAGGCTCCGTGTGAGGGCTTCGCTATCGGCCATGAGCTGGCCCACCGCGTCGCCCAGGTGCGAATCGCCGGGAGCTTGGCCTGCCACCGCGGCCGCTACCACCGAGCGTCGGATCAGTTCCTTGGCGAACGACGCCGTAGTGCCGGCTGTGTGGGCAGCGGCACCTTCGATCGCCGAAGGGGAGAACCGGAGTCCGCTCGAATACAGCTTCAATAGCTCCACCCGTTCGTGCTTGGACGGAAGGGGTATCTCAACCGCCAGGTCCACTCGTCCAGGCCTCTGGGAGAGTGCGCGTTCCAAAAGTTCCACGCGATTGGTGGTCAACACGAACGCGACGTCAGCGTCGTTGTCCAACCCGTCCATGGCGTCGAGCACTTCGAAAAGCAAAGGTCTGGGTCCATGGCCGAAGCTGCGGTCCTCGGTGATCAGATCGCAGTCCTCCAGCACCACGATGGACGGCGCCAAGGCCCGGGCCATCTTGGCTGCCTCGGCAATCCTGGCGAGCGAACCGCCGGAGAGGAGTACCGCCGTCGTACCCTCGCTTTGGCTCAGCAGGTACCGGACCGTGTGTGTTTTACCGGTGCCCGGCGGCCCGTAGAGGAGGAGGCCGCGCTTGAGATGCTGTCCGTGCGCAGCCAGGATGGCCGATTGCCGGGCAATGCCCAGGGTGTGGCCCTCCACTTTGTCGAGGAGGCCGGCCGGAAGGACCACGTCGCTGCTGGCCAGCTCCGGGCGCCTGATGAAGGTCACACCGCTGATGTTCGGCCCGTAATCGCTGACTGCGAGGGCGACGATCTGGCCTTTGAAAACACTCTGGCGTTCCATGTCGCGACGCACCTCCGCCAGAAGCCCGGATGCGACGGCAGGGCGGGTGGCCAGGACTTCGAGCGAGACAGTCTGCCGGTGTCGTTCCATCTTGGCCTCGCGCTGGAGGACTGCCACGGGCGAGCCGCCATAGTCGAAAAGCCACAGTCCCAGCGCCACGGCCTGGCGCTGGGAATCCGGACCCGTGGCCAGGTTGGTGTAATCCGGCTGGGCGATGGGAAAGCGCGGATAGCTGCGGGACTGCTGGAGCATATCGCTGAAGGACATATGGTGGCGTTGATCGCCACCGCCGATGCCTACCAGCCGATAGTCCGGATCCCGGCCGGCAAGCCTTTCCATGACGATGTCCACATCCACCAACCGGTGCGGCGGGATCTCCTCCGCCACCACGGATAGTTCATGTGCGGGCACGCCGAGATGCCCGGTCAGCGCCTGCAGCAGCTGCTCGGCGTCGGACTGGTCCATTCCAGACTGGGCCAATCGGGTCAGTGTTGCGAAGTCCTCGATGAATTTCCCCAGATTCTCATCCATGGTCAGACCCTAGCAGGAGGGGAATTGCATGGTCAGGGGCGCCGGCGTCGGAGTGAATCAGCAGAGTCCGTTCATCGCCGCGATGGCCACCTCCCGGAGCTGTTCGAACTCCGGCTGGCCGCTCCCGTCGGTCGACTCAAGGTGCTTTTCCGTGTCGGAGGGATAGGCGAAGCTCATCGCTATCTGGCGGCTCCCGTCGCTCGTGGACAACGCGATGCTCGCAAACCAGGTGCTGCCCCCATAGCCGTAGTAGAAACCGTTGGTGCATTCGTCATTCCAACGCTGCAGCCCGAGTCCGTGGTCCTCCTGCCACATTGTTTGCATGTCGCGGAGGGTGTCCGCCGTCAGGAGGCGCCCCTGCATGAGCGCTGCATAGAACGTGTTGATGTCGCCCACCGTCGAGATGACCCCCTCTGCGGGGGAAGCGATGAGAAACTCCGGCTGCGAGGCGTTGATGCGCTCGCCGTCGATGAATTCGTAGCTCTGGATCATGTCGCGGGCATCACGATCCGGCTCGGCTGCCAGCGAGGTGTGGCTCATTCCCAGCGGCGCGAAGATGTCCGAATTCAGGACATCGCCGAGTGGTCGGCCGCGGAGCTTTTGCAGGATCGCGGCGAGGACGAAGTAGTTGGCATCCGAGTAACGGTAGAGCTGGAAGTTTGCGTGCGCCCACGGCACCGTCCCGGCCATCCGGAGATAGTCCTGGATGCCGAACCTCGTGTCGATGGCCTGTTTGGGCGGCATGGCCTTCAAGATGGCTTGCGGCGCATCGGGCAGGCCGGAACTGTGGTTCAGAAGGGAGCGGATGGTGACGGGGCCAGGCGGATGGTCGATCTGCTCGAATTCCGGGAAGTATTCCGTGACGGGGTCCTCAAGGCCAAGCTTTCCTTCCTGGACCAGCTTGAGCACCGAGACCGCCACCATCGACTGAGTGATGCCGCCGGCCTGGATCCGGTCGGTTACGGCCACGGGTTCGCCGGTTTCGACGTCTTGGCTTCCGTAGGCCTGGGACCATTCCCGACCCCGGACTTTGATCTGGACGACGACGGCCGGCGCACCCCGGTTGAGCATTTCATGCGCGAAGAAATCCGCAACAGGGGACTCAGGAAGTGCCGCCTGCGAATCGGATAGCGAAGTGTCCGCCGGGGGTTCGCTTGTCAGGGGGTAGGTGCAAGCTCCGGACACCAAGGTCAAAGCCAGGACCGCGGCGACCCCCGCTCGCCGCGACGTCCGGGAAGTCCGCGATCGCCGCGACGTCCGGGAAGTCCGAGAGGCCCGCGCAGCCTCCATGGCTGCCTCCTGAAGCAACGCTGCAGGGCAACGGCTGGGCGCCCTTGCCCCCTAGCTTCGATCGTCCTCTTCCCAAGCGAGGGGGTCAACGCCGAGAACGCAAGTGCCCCCCAAACCCAACTGACTCGCAGTAGTTGTCGTTATGAGCGCTCATAACGACATTAACTGCGAGTCAGTTGGGGAAGCCGGAAGGACGAGTCCTAGGTCAGTTTGATCTGCCGGTTCATGTCCTTGTACAGCAAGTAACGGAACTGGCCCGGACCGCCGGCGTAGCAGGCCTGCGGGCAGAAGGCGCGGAGCCACATGAAGTCGCCGGCTTCCACTTCCACCCAGTCATTGTTGAGCAGGTACATGGCTTTGCCCTCAAGCACGTAGAGGCCGTGCTCCATGACGTGGGTCTCCGGGAACGGGATGACCCCGCCCGGCTGGAACGTCACGATGTTCACCTGCATGTCGTGGGCCAGGTCGCTGGAATCCGTGAAGCGGGTGGTCTTCCAGGCGCCATCGGTGTCCGGCATCGCGGTGGGTTCCACCTCGGCATCACTCGTCACGAAGGACTTTGCCTCGTAACCCTCAAGCCGTTCGTAGGCCTTGCGGATCCATTGGAAGGAGACGATGTCGTCGGAGACGTTTTCCAGGCCCCAGGAGGCACCGGCGGCGAGGTAGGCATAACCGCCCTCCTCGAGCTCGTGCAGTTCGCCGTCGAGAGTCAGGTTGACCTTGCCCTTGGTGACGAAGACGACGCCTTCGACGCCTGCCTCGAACTCGGCCTTGGGAGCGCCGCCTCCCGGGCCGATCTCAACGATCAACTGGGAGAACGTGGTGGCGAATCCGGAAATGGGGCGGGCCAGGATCCAGGAACGGGTGTTGGAGAAGCCCGGCAGGGTGCTGGTCACGATGTCGGTCATGACACCCTTGGGGATCACGGTGTAGGCCTCGGTGACGATGGCCCGTTCCGTGGTGAGGTGGGTCTGCGGCGGCAGCCCGCCCTGGGGGTAGTAGTACTTTCCCATCATTGGATCCTTACTTGGAGGTGGTGTGTGCGAGCCGCGGATGCGCCAGTGCAGTCAGCCGGGGGAGTTCGACGCCGGCAAGCGCCAGCACTTCTTCGGAACCCACCGCTCCGCATTGGACGCCGCGCAGGACGAAGGCGGCCAGGGCGCGGGCGGTGGCGGGTTCGTCCATGACGCCGCCTTCGGTACGCTCCACGTAGTTGCGGAGGCGGGCCGCGGCGGCAGGCAGGCCCTCGCGGTAGAAGGCGTACGTTGCCGCGAAGCGGCTCGGCAACTGGGCAGCGTGCAGGTCCCAGCCCTGGTAATAGCCGCGTTCAAGGGAGCGGCGGACCAAACGACCGTGCAGCTTCCACGCGTTTTCCACGTTGTCCCCCACGGGGATGATGTTGGTGGAGCCGTCGGAGAGCCGGATGCCCGTTCCCGCGACGGCCAGCTGCATGACTTCCTTGGCGAAATCGGCCACCGGGTGCTCCATGGACTGGTACTCCGCGGAGATCTGCAGCGAAGCGGAGTAGTCGTAGGTGCCGTAATGCAATGCGCTGATACGGCCAGGAACTGCGTGCGGAAGCCGGGCCACGGGGGAGGTCCCCTCCGGGCCGAGGATCAGCTGAGGCGTCTCCACCTGGACTTCGAAACGGAGCCGGCCCGCCGGAAGGGAGTGGATCTCTTCCAAGCGGGAGACCGCGAAGTCCATCGCCTGTACCTGGGCCACTGTGGTGACCTTCGGCAGTGTCAGGATAAGACCCTCGGGCAGTTCCCCGGCGGAGGCCAACGTGGAGACGAACAGGTCAAGGGTCTTCAGGCCACGTGCCCGGGTGGGGGCCTCGAAGCACTTGAAGCGGATGCCGATGAACGGCGGGGCGGAACCCGCGGAAACGGCTTCGCTGACAGCCTGGGCCGCCGCTACGGCCGCGACGTCTTCCGCTTCGTCGCCGCGGTCGCCGTAGCCGTCTTCGAAGTCGAGGCGCAAGTCCTCGATCGGTTCGCTGCGCAACTTGGCAGCCACACGGGTGGCGACGGCGGCGGCCAGTTCGGGCTCCTGGCCCAGCAGCGTGCCGAGCCTTTCGAGACCGCCGTGGGCCTCCGCCGTCGTGATCGCCTGGGCGCCCCATTCTGCGGAGAGCGACGGCGTGAAACGGTCCGCCGGGACGTACACGGTGTGCACGGGCTGGCGGGTGCCGTCGTCGCCAGGGTAGTTGCGTTCCAACAGCTGGTCGGTCGCGGCCAGCTGAGAGTCTATCGCGGCGAGATCGGCCGCCGAGAAAGAGGATGCGGCCATTCCTACACCAGCTCGTAGGCGGGAGTGGTGAGGAAGTCCGTGTAGTCCTCGGACAGACAGATGTCCGCGATCAGGCGGCTGGCCGGCTCGTAGAACTTCCCGAAGGTCTCGGCGTCGACCTCGCTGCGCAGGCGGTCGGTCTCTTCGCCCAGGATCTTGGTCACCAGTTCGCGGGTGACCGTGTTGCCGGTGTCAGCAAGGACGGACTTGTTGCGGATCTGCTGCCACACCTGGGACCGGGAGATCTCCGCGGTGGCGGCGTCTTCCATGAGGTTGTGGATGGCAACGGCGCCGCTGCCGGAGAGCCACACGGCGGTGTACGCGACGGCGACATAGAGGTTCAAGCGAAGCCCCGCCTCGGTCACGTGGCCGCCGGCGGAGGAAATGTCCAGCAGTTGATCGGCGGTCACGGAAACCTCGGGTCGCTGCTTGTCCAGCTGGTTCGGCTTCTCGCCCAGCACCGAGTCGAACACTTCGCGGCACGTGGAGACGAGGTCCGGGTGGGCCACCCAGGAACCATCGAAGCCGTCGTTGGCCTCGCGGGTCTTGTCCGCGCGGACCTTCTCGAACGCCTGGGCAGTAACCTCGGGCTCGCGGCGGTTCGGGATGACGGCAGCCATGCCGCCCATGGCGAAAGCGCCGCGCTTGTGGCAGGTCTTGACCAGCAGTTCCGTGTAGGCGCGCATGAACGGGGCCGTCATGACCACGGACGCGCGGTCCGGCAGGATGAAGGACTCGCCGGCGTCGCGGAAGTACTTCACGATGCTGAAAAGGTAGTCCCAACGGCCGGCATTGAGGCCGGACGCGTGGTCCCGCAGTTCGTAGAGGAACTCGTCCATTTCGAAGGCGGCCGGGATGGTTTCGATCAGCATCGTGGCGCGGACGCTGCCCTGAGGGATGCCGAGGTAGTCCTGGGCGAAGACGAAGACGTCGTTCCACAGCCTGGCCTCGAGGTGGCTTTCCATCTTGGGCAGGTAGTAGTACGGGCCGTGGCCGTTGAGCAGGAGCTGCTTGGCCACGTGGAAGAAGTGCAGGCCGAAGTCCACCAGCGCGCCCACGGTGGGTTCGCCGTCGAGCAGCAGGTGCCGTTCGTCCATGTGCCAGCCGCGGGGGCGGGCGACGACGACGGCAAGCGGCGCGTCCGTGCGGAGCCGGTATTCCTTGCCCTCCGGGGAGGTGTAGCTCAGGGTGCCCTGGGCGGCGTCGCGGAGGTTCAGGATGGCGTCGATGACGTTCGCCCACGTCGGCGTGCTGGCGTCTTCGAGGTCGGCGAGCCATACCTTGGCGCCGGAGTTCAGGGCGTTGATGGCCATCTTGGCCGGGGAGGCCGGGCCGGTCATCTCGACCCGGCGGTCCTGCAAGGCCTTGGGTGCTTCGGCGACCTTCCAGTCGCCGTCGCGGATGTCCTGCGTTTCGGGCAGGAAGTCGAGGCGGCCGGTGCGGGCCACTTCTTCGCGCTTGGCGACGCGGGCCGCGAGGAGTTCGGTGCGGGTGCCCGCGAAACGGCGGTGCAGTTCCTCCACGAAGGCCAGCGCCTTGGGAGTCAGGATCTCCTCGGCTCGTTCGATCGGCCGGGGGTCTGTGACTGTGAGAGCCATGGGATGGTCCTTTCCTAGAGAGCGCTGGTGGCCTGCGTTTGCTGCTGCCGCGCGTTTGCCGCGTTTGCTGCATTGGCTACGGCTGCGGCGACATCGGCTGCAACGTGGGGGTCGAAGACGCTGGGGATAATGTAGC
This sequence comes from Arthrobacter sp. SRS-W-1-2016, assembly GCF_002009585.1. Lineage (NCBI taxonomy): Bacteria > Bacillati > Actinomycetota > Actinomycetes > Micrococcales > Micrococcaceae > Arthrobacter > Arthrobacter sp. SRS-W-1-2016. The sequence continues at coordinate 38,800 of NZ_MTPV01000053.1, forward strand.
TCGCATTCAGTTCATCATCTGCGACCCGGTTGGCGATAGCCTCTGCGGCGGCCACGAGCATTTCCGGGATGATGTCCGATGCTCCGGCGTCGAGCAGTCCGCGGAAGAAGCCCGGGAAGGCCAGCACGTTGTTGATCTGGTTGGGGAAGTCGCTCCGGCCTGTGGCGACCACGGCTGCGTGCTTGGACGCGATCACCGGGTCGATTTCCGGGGTCGGGTTGGCCATGGCGAACACGATTGCGTCCTCGGCCATCGAGGCGACCTGCTCTTCGCCGATCACGTGCGGTGCGCTGACGCCGATGAACACGTCGGCACCCTTGAGGGCTTCGTGCAGCGTGCCGGAGAAGCCGGCCTCGTTGGTGTTCGCCGCAATCCAGGAACGGTGCTCGTCGTCGTACTTTTCGCCTGAGTGGATGGCGCCGGAGCGGCCGGCCGCGACGATGTGCTGCGCGCCCTGGGCCTTGAGGAGCTGGATGATCGCCGAGCCGGCGGCACCGACGCCGGAAACCACGATCTTGACCTCGGACAGCTTCTTGTCGACGACGCGCAATGCGTTGACGAGGGCCGCGAGGGTGACAATCGCGGTTCCGTGCTGGTCGTCGTGGAAGACGGGGATGTCCAGCTCGTCGCGGAGCCGCTTCTCGATTTCGAAGCAGCGCGGGGCTGCGATGTCTTCAAGGTTGATACCGCCGTAGACAGGGGCCATGGCCTTGGCGATCATGATGATTTCTTCAGTGTCCTGGGTGTCCAGGCAGACCGGCCAGGCATCGACGTTGGCGAACTGCTTGAACAGTGCGGCCTTGCCCTCCATGACAGGCAGCGCTGCGGCAGGGCCGATGTTGCCCAGGCCAAGGACGGCCGAACCGTCGGTGAGGACGGCGATCGTGTTGCGCTTGACCGTCAGGTTGCGTGCAGCCGCCGGGTCCTCGGCGATGGCGAGGCAAACGCGTGCGACGCCGGGGGTGTAGGCGCGCGAAAGGTCGTCGCGGTTGCGCAGGGCCACCTTCGGGACGACCTCGAGCTTGCCGCCCAGGTGCATGAGGAAGGTGCGGTCCGAGACGTGCTGGACCGTGACGCCGTCGAGCGCGTTGAGGGCGTCCTTGACGCGGTTGGCGTGGTCTTCGTCCGTGGTGTTGCAAGTGACGTCGACAACCAGGGTGTCGTGGTGCGACTCGGTCACATCCAGTGCGGTGACGGCTGCGCCGGCAGCGCCGACGGCTGCGGCCAGCTCGCTCGTAGCAGTGAAGCTCGACGGCGCGGCGACGCGCAGGGTGATCGAATTTCCGGGGCTCGGGTTCGCCATTGAATTTCCTCCTCGTACAAGGCCCGTGACGGGCCTCCGCTCAAACTGAATGTTTTCGTATTATGGATATTATTATCTACAAAGTGGAAACACAAGCCCTGTTTGGTGAGCGAGCATTCCGGCGTCGCGTGCTGTATCTTGAGTGTTCTAAGCAATTCTTTTCACGATGCGGATAAGAGTTGTCGGATTCCGAGCCATAGGAGACAACGGAATGGCTGAAAAGCCCTCGGGAGGCGTGCAGTCCGTCGAGCGCGTCTTCGAACTGCTGGAACTCATCACCGACGCCGGCGGAGACGTCACGTTGAGCGAACTGTCGTCGTCGACGGACCTGCCGCTCCCCACCATCCACCGCCTGCTGCGCACCTTGGTGTCCCTCGGCTACATCCGGCAGCTGCCCAATCGTCGTTACGCGCTGGGCCCCCGCCTCATCCGGCTTGGCGAAGGCGCCAACAAGCAACTCGGAGCCTTGGCCCGCCCCCAGCTGAAGTCCCTCGTGGACCGGCTCGGCGAAACGTCCAACATGGCCGTGCTGGATTCCGACATGGTCATCTACGTGGCCCAGGTTCCGTCGTTGCACTCGATGCGCATGTTCACCGAGGTGGGCCGCCGCGCACACACGCACGACACCGGCGTCGGGAAGGCCATCCTGGCCCAGCTCGACGACGAGGTGGTTCGCGGGATCGTGGCCCGCACGGGCATGCCGACCCCCACGGCCAAGAGCATCGGGGACATCGACTCCCTGCTCGCCGATCTCGACCGGATCCGCGAACGAGGCTACTCGATCGACGAAGAAGAGCAGGAGATCGGCGTCCGTTGCTTCGCGATGGCCGTCCCCAACGCTCCGACGCCCACCGCCATTTCCGTGTCCGGACCTGTCTCCCGCGTGGACCAGCACTTTGCCGACCGTGCCGTGCCCCTACTGCGCGAGGCCGCCCTCGCGATCTCGGCCGAGCTGAACCAGAACTAGCGCCCCTTTTCTCGCGCGAACTGGCAGCTGTTGCCCCTTCCTACGAATTAGGGGCAACAACTGCCAGCTCGGCTAAGGGGTTCCTCAGACGAGGGCGCCGTCGTTCGCTTCGACGCCGTTCGGCTCCAGGTTGATCATGGGGGAGCGCTTTTCGAAGTACCAGAAGGTCAGCAGGCCCAAGGCGCAACCGAGGAACCAGCTGTAGTTGCCGATCCAGGTTGCGTTGACCGTCGTGGCTCCTGAGTCCAGGAGCGCCTTGGGGATCAGGACCGAAGCGATGGAGACGACGCCGCTGATGGCTACTGCCTTCACCGCGTTGGGGTTGTAGCCGTTGCGGAACCAGTACTTGCCGTGGGGCTTCATCGTGTACATGTCCTCAACCCACACCTTCTGCTTGCCCACCAGGTAGTAGCCTGCGATCAGGATGCCGAAGAGCGGGCCGATCAGCGCACCCAGTACGCCAAGCGTGTAGTGGATGGCGTCGTCGTTCGAATACCAGTTCCAAGGGGTCAGGATGACGGATCCGCCTGCGGCGATCATGCCGCCCATGCGCCAGCTGATCTTCTGGGGGCTCACATTCGAGAAGTCGAACGCCGGCGAGATGAAGTTGGCCACGATGTTGATGCCCACGGTTGCGATGACAAAGGTCAGCCCACCGAGCAGCACGGCGAACACCGAATCGATTTCCTGCACGGTCTTGACCGGGTCCGTGATGAGGTGCCCGAAGACCGGGATGGTAGCCGACGCCGTGATGACGGTCAGCAAAGAAAAGAACAGGAAGTTGACCGGCAGGCCCAGGAGATTGCCCTTCTTGACGGCCTTGAAGCTCTTGCCGTAGCGCGCGAAGTCGCCGAAGTTGAGCATGGGACCCGAGAAGTACGACACCACCAAGGCGATCGCGGAGATCATGACCGGGATGGACGCAGCGAAGTCGAGCGGTTGGCCGGCGGACAGGTTCAGGCTGATGTTGCTGATGCCGGCCTTGGAAACCAAGTAGATGGCAAGGACCAACATGACCACGTATACGGCTGGACCGGCGAAGTCGATGAACTTGCGGATGCTTTCCATTCCGTTCCAGAACAATGCGGCCTGGGCCACCCAGAGGATTCCGTAGCAAATCCAACCCAGGGCAGAGAGGCCGAGGAAGCCGTACTGATGGACGTCGTACAACGGTTTCATGGCGGGGAAGAACTTCAGGAACACGATCACCAAGGCTTCGGAGGCCAGGAAGGTTTGAACTCCGTACCAGGCGACGGCGATCAGGCCGCGGATGATAGCTGGGATGTTGGCGCCCTTGACGCCGAAGACGGCGCGGTTGATCACGGGGTACGGTACGCCGGTCTTTTGGCTGGGCTTCGCCACGAGGTTGCAGAAAACCTGGACAATCACGATGCCCACCAGCAGGGCGACCAACACTTGCCAGCTGGCGAGGCCGAGGGCGAAGAGGCTGCCCGCAGTCACATAGCCCCCGATGCTGTGGACGTCTGACATCCAGAATGCGAACAGGTTGTAGCTGCTCCAGCGCTGGTTCTTCAGGGGCGCCAAGTCTTCATTGCTGAGCCGCGGATCGCGGTGTGCTGCGGCTTCGTCAATCGGGCTGCCCAGCAGGGTGGCGGTTTGCTCTGTGCCGGTTTGCTCTGGGGCGAGTTGTGCTTCGGCCATCGGTTCCTCGAATCAGGGTTATCCACGACAGGGGCAGTCGTTTCACTGATTCAATTGAATGGAACAGATGTTTCAGTGCCGTTTCCGGGCCGCTAACTCTTCTTTACGCTTGCTCGACGCCGGGTTTGGGCCCTGCCCGCCTACCTCCGCTCGATCTCTCCCAGCGAGTCGTAGACGCCGGTTATTTCCCTGACACGGTCCCTTCCCGGACGCCCCCGCGCGGCCAGTACGCCGTTCGCGAGGACGCTCATGAGGCTCATGGCCGAGGCATAGCTGTCAAAGGCGGCGCTGCCTTCCACAGGGCATTCGATCCAAACGGAGGCCTCCGCCGCAAGCCAGCGGGCGCTCGGGTCCGCGATCAGGATGGTGCTCGCGCCGGTCGCGGTGGCGGCCTTCAGGACCTGGTGGAAGCCGTCCGGCCGGCGCCGGAAGCCGATCAGGACCACGACGTCGTGAGCGTCCAGCCCTGCCAGTTCCTCACCCACGCTTTGGCCCGGCTGCGGGGCCAGATTTACCGAGGGGCGGCAATGCAGGAGCTGCTGCCGTAGGTGGAGGGCTACAGGGAAACTGTTGCGGAAGCCGATCAGCAAGACCTTGCCGGCCTCGGCCAATTGCTGCGTCACCTTGCGGAGGCGATCGTCGTCGAGCGTTTCGAAAAGCCGGTTCAGGCTCTGCTGTTCCGTAGCCAAATGCAGGGGGATTCCGCCGTCGGCCTCCTGTTTGGCAAGCGGCACTCCGCTGGACCTCAGGCCCCGCGTGTGTTCCTTCACCTCGTTGAAATCGGCGAATCCGAGGTGGCGAAAGAGCCTGCTCATGGTGGCCTTGGAGACGCCGCTTAGCTGAGCGAGCTCGGCCGCATTGTAGACAGCCAAGTCGCCCAGGCGGTCCAGCAGGGTGTCTGCGGCCTTCTGCTCCTGCGGCCCAAGTTCCGAATAGTGTTGTTCGATTCGCTCATCGATCCTCATGAAACAACCGTCTCACGCGGAGGTGGCAAAAACGTATGCAGCGCGAACTGGCAGGTGCTGCCCGTTCCTTGCGAGAGGGGCAACACCTGCCAGTTCGTCGGAGCAAAAGGGTCAGTGCTCGGCGGGGCTGTCCGACTTGAGCGGCACTTCCTTGCCTTCGGCGTCGATCAGTTTGCCGTTCTCGAAACGGTCGCCGTGCGCGAGGCAGGCAATGTCCGCTTCGCTGACCACGCGGCCCGTTCCTGCTACGAACACGGACTGGTTGTCCGAGTTGCCGGCCTTGAGGTGGTTGAAGAGCACGTTCAGCAGGATGGCCATGAGCGCGGCCGAGCTGATGCCCGAGTGGAAGATCGTGGAGAACCATGCCGGGAACTGGTCGTAGAACTTCGGGGCCGCGATCGGGATCATGCCAAAGCCGATGGACGCCGCCACGATGATCAGGTTCATGTTGTTGCGGTACTCCACCTTGGAGAGCGTCCGGATGCCGCTTGCGGCCACGGTTCCAAAGAGTACGACGCCGGCGCCGCCCAGGACCGGCGTGGGAACCGCTGCGACAACTCGCCCGAGGACGGGCAGCAGGCCGAGGATCACCAGGATGAACCCGCCGGCGCTGACCACGAAGCGGCTCTTGATGCCGGTGATGGCCACAAGGCCGACGTTCTGGGCGAAGGCGCTCTGGGTGAAGGAATTGAAGATCGGCGAGATGGCGCTGGAGAGCATGTCCGCCCGGAGGCCGTTGCCGATACGGCGTGAATCGACTTTGGTTTCCACGATTTCCCCGACGGCGATGATGTCAGCCGAGGTTTCGGTCAAGGTGACGAGGATGACGATCAGCATCGAAACGATGGAAGCGATCTCGAAGGTGGGTGCACCGAACGCGAAAGGCGTGGGGAAAGCCACCACTGGACCCTGGCCGATTTTGGAGAAATCGGCCATGCCCGTAGCGAGGGCGATGACGGTTCCGATGACCATGGCCAGGAGGATGGACAGGCGGGAGATGGCCGCGTTGCCGATCTTGCTCAGGAGCAGGACGATGCCCATCGTGGCCGCCGCGAGGCCGATGTTCGCCACGCTTCCGTAGTTGGGTGCGGCGCTGTTGCCGCCCATGGCCCAGTTGGCCGCGACCGGCATGAGCGTCAGCCCGATGGTGGTGATGACAGTACCCGTGACTACCGGTGGGAAGAACTTGATGATCTTCGAGAAAAGGGGTGTGATCAGCAGGCCGATGAGGGAGGCCACCATGACAGAGCCGAACACCGCCTGGATCCCGCCCCCGCCGTTGACGATCGCCACCATGGTGGAGACCCCGGCGAAGGACACGCCCTGGACCAGCGGCAGTTGCGATCCGAAGAACGGGATGCCGACCGTCTGCAGGATGGTCGCGAGGCCACCCACAAACAAGCAGGCCGCGATCAGGAGGCCGATGTCCTGCGAGGACATGCCTGCGGCGGCTCCGATGATGAGCGGCGGGGCGATGATGCCGCCGTACATGGTCAAGACGTGCTGGAAGCCGTAGGCGAACGTGCTTCCGAGCGAGAGGCGCTTGTCCTCGGGTCGGGCCGGCCCGGACTCTGCGGGGCGGGATTTCTTCTTCGTGTTCATGGCAGACTCTCTTGGTTCATGGCAGACGTCTTTGTCTGGCTAACTTTGTCTGGCTAACAATGTGGTTTTGGGTATGGCTGCCCAACTGACTCGCATTTGATGTCGTTTTGAGGGTCCAAAACGACACTTACTGCGAGCCAGTTGGGCGGGTACCTGGGGGCTTAGCAGAAGCCGGCGATGCCGTTCCACGCAGCCGGGGCAGGTGTGGTGTTGTCGCGCTGGACCGTGGCTTCGATCAAGCCGTACGGGCGGTCGGCGGCAAAGAAGACCTCGTTGGGGTTGTCGAGGCCGAACGGGCTAAGGTCCACCAGGAAGTGGTGCTTGTTGGGCATGGAGAACTTGATCTCGTCCACTTCGCTATGGGCCTCGAGCACCTTCTTGCCCATGTCGAACAAGGTCTGCTGCAGAGCGTGGGAGTAGTTCTCCGTGAAGCCTTCCAGAAGCAGGGCCTTGATGTCTTCGTAGCTCTTGTTGAAGTCGGTCCCGGCAATGTCAAGGCCGGTGCTGTAGCGCCAGCGGGCCGAGACATCGGTGGCGAGGATACGGTCCGTGGTCTCGGGCAGCGTGGTGTAGCGGTCGCGGGGGTAGCCCACGAAGCCGGACTGCGTGGTCTTGAGGACGGTCAGGTCCTTGAGGCCCGAGATGACGTGCGTTGTGTTGCCTTCCCGGACCACGACGGCGGTGCGGACTTCCTGCCCCTTGCGGACGAAGCTGTGGTCGTGTTCGGAGCCGTGTGCCTGGATGCGGTCCCAGGTGTAGGCCTCGGCTTCCCAACGGCCGCCGGTGACCCACTCGAAGCTTGAGGTGAAGTGCTCGCTCAGGCGCAGGAGGAAGGCTTCAGGGGAGCCGATGCCCTCGCGGGCAAAGGCGTAGACGGTGTTCTTCTGGGTGTCCGTGGCGACGACGTGTGCGTTGTCGCCCTGGAGGTGCGCAGCCTGGAAGTCGCCACGCAGCTGCGAGGTGACGTTGAGGTCTTCGATCTGGTGGCGGTCGGTGTCGCGGGTGACTTTGACGACGCGGACTTCTGCCTTGCCGTACTGGTTGTCGCCGAGGACGATGTTGTTGCTCATGGTCATATCCCAACTTCTATGAGGTGGAACCCCTAAGGTCCACCAATGAAATTAAGCGCGTGTTTCATACGCGTTTCTGGTGGAGCCGACCCAACAAAAAAGAGCCGGCATCCGTTGATGCCAGCTCATTACGACCCTGCCTGCTGCTCCCAGGTTACGTGACCTGCGCCACGAATTGAAGAAAGCGTAGCCCACGTTTGCCAGTGGTGTACATCACTTCCGAAGAATCGTTATGTACTTTCCGATTGTGACCGGCGGCGGGTGGCGGCGATGGCGTGCCCGTTGGGCACCCCTTGACGCGGTTCCGGAATCCCCTCTACGATTTCCATATAACAAAAACTGTTTTCCAACATGTGGAAGTTCAACTCAGAATAGCCACATCGCCACGGAGAACTTGAGCGCATGAAACAGGAGGACAGATGGACTCGCAGGATAAGAACAACGTCGTGGACTTCCCGGCGCCCGGCCAGGAACTGTACCTGCCGTTCGGCGCCACGGATCCCGACTTCTATATTCCGGCCGATTGTGACCGTATGCCCGGGACGTTCTCCCGCTGGCTGCGCGCGCTCCCGGTGTTCGGCCGCCAGCGTTCCTAGGGCTCCTGCCCCGGGGATGAAGGACTCTGCGCAACAGAGCCAAAAAAGGCGGGCGGCACGACTCCCCAGGGGTCGTGCCGCCCGCCGTTTTGCGTCGTGCGATGGAAAATCCGTCCGGCGAAGCTACATTTGCATGGCCTTGGCGAGGGTGGAAACGATCGAGCCCGCTTTGACCGACACCAGGATCAAGCTCAGTGCAGTCAGGCCAATCAGTGCCCAAACCGGTGCGAGCCCTCGCCGCGGGGCGACCTTGTGGACGATCACAGAGCGGCCTACCACGTAGACCCCGGCGCCCAGGAAGGCCCATGCCCAGTGGAAGGGGCGGACTACCCCGTCCCTTTGGAGCTTTTGCCAGTCGAGGTAGGACAAGAGAACGCTGACTCCGTAGATGAGCCAGGCTGAAATAACGAGCAGGAAATATGGAACGCTGAATGCGCTGGGATCGAGGGTCGGTACGCGGCGGGCACCGACGTACCTCACGTGGAAGACCGGGTTCCAGAGCAGCAGGATGATCAGCGTGATCACAGGCAGCAGCGTGACAAGCCAGATGAACGGATTGTAGACCGGGGTCTGTTTGCTGATTTCCGGGCGCGGCGCGGGCTGGACAGGTCCCATGTATTGTCCTGTTCCGCCGTATTGCCCGGGTCCCCCGTACTGCCCCGTTCCGCCGTATTGCCCGGACCTCGCGGCCGCGGGCCACGCTGCGCCGGGCTGACCCGCGCCCGCCTGACCTGCGCCGGGCCACGCTGCGCCGGGCTGACCCGCGCCCGCCTGACCTGCGCCGGGCCACGCTGCGCCGGGCCACGCTGCGCCGGGCTGAACCGCGCCGGGCTGACCTGCGCCGGCCTGAGCCGGTGGGTTCCACGCGTTCCCGGTCCAGGCGTTGCCGTCCCACCACCGTAGTTGCCCGGAGCCCGAGGGGTCCGGGTACCAACCTGGAGGAGTCGGCGTGTTGTGCTGGGGGACGGTCATGATGTGCCTCCTGATCTACGACCTAATCGAGAGGCTACTCCGAAGCCCTGATGATTTTCTGTGCGGCGGCTGAGTGTTTGGCAATAAGTTCCGGGATGTCCAGGCCGGAAATCTGCCCGTCCACAACGCGCCATTTTCCACCCACCATCACACGGTCGGCGCGGTCCGCAGCGCAGAGCAGCAAGGCCGCGATGGGATCGTGGCTGCCGGAGAAGCGCAGCCCGTCAAGCGTGAACATGGCAAGGTCGGCCTGCATGCCGGGCGCAATCTGGCCGATGTCCGTGCGCCCCAACACTGCGGCGGACCCCCGCGTCGCCCAGCCGAGCGCCCGCTCCACCGGGACGTCCGCGCCGTAGCGCAGCCGCTGCAGGTACAGCGCTTGCCGCGCTTCGAGGATCATGTTGGAGGCATCGTTCGACGCCGAACCGTCCACTCCCAGCCCCACCGGAACCCCGGCGGCCTCAAGTTCCAGCACCCGCGCGGTGCCGGACGCGAGCCGCATGTTCGACGTCGGGCAATGCGCGACGGCGGTGCCGGCGGCACCCAGCCGGGCGATCTCGTCGTCGTCGAAATGAATGCCGTGGCCAAGCCAGGTGCGCTTTCCGAGCCACCCGACGCTCTCCAAATAGTCCACGGTGCGCAGTCCGAACATCTCACGGCAGAAATCTTCCTCGTCGATGGTTTCCGCGAGGTGCGTGTGGAGCCGGACATCCAGTCGTTCGGCCATGGCGGCGCTCTCAGCCATGATCTCCCTTGTCACCGAGAACGGCGAGCAGGGGGCCAAAGCGATCTGGATGACCGCTCCGTCTCCGCGTTCGTGGTACTTCCCGATGAGCCGTTCGCTGTCGGCGAGGATCACCTCCGGACGCTGGACGGTGGACCGCGGCGGCAGTCCGCCGTCGTCCTCGCCCAGCGTCATGGACCCGCGCGTGAGGGTGGCGCGCATCCCGAGTCCGCGTACGACGCCGACCTCGACGTCGATTGCGTCCTCAAGTCCCGAGGGGAAGAGGTAGTGGTGGTCGGCTGCCGTGGTGCAGCCGGACAGCAGGAGTTCGGCGAGCGCGACTTTCACGGCAAGTTCGAGGCTGTCCGGCGTCAACCGCGCCCATACGGGATACAGGTTCTGCAGCCAGGGGAACAGGGGAGCGTTGGCCACCGGGCCCCAGGCCCTCGTGAGGGTTTGGTAGAAGTGGTGGTGCGTGTTGATGAGCCCGGGCAGCAGGACGTGGCTGCCGGCGTCGAACGTTTCATGGCACGGCGCGGATGGACTCTTGCCTGCGGGGACGAGCTCGGCGATTTTCCCGTCGCTGACCACGATGCCGCCGCGGGCGTCGTGGCCGTTGGCGGTGAACACTGCGAGGGGATTCTTGATCCAGAGCCGGGAAGAGCCCGGGTCTGTTGCGGGAGTGGTTGGCTGGAAAGCGGATGTCGGGGACACGGGGATCCTTGTCTGGTCGGCGTAGTTGCGTTCCAGCTCAGTGGTTCCTGTCTGCTGATCCAGGTTCCGGAGGCCAATCCTGCCGGTGGCACCCAGCGTAGGTGGCTCCCCGAAGTGCGTCAATGTGACCGGCGCCCAAGCCCGGCGCTCGCCCAGCCATCTGCCCGCCACCAAGCCAGAATTTCACATGTTGAAACTTTTTTTCCAGAAACTATGGCGCGGCTCACAACTCCGGTGCTAATCTCAATTTGCCAAAGGCGGGCACCCGGACTCCGGGAAGCTATCTACCAGGCGAAACCTTCAAAAGCACATGCTGAAGCCTGGTAACCGCAGCACTGGTCTGTCATGTTCAGATGCCCCCTGGTTACAGGCTTCCTCAGCACTAAGGAAGTCGCACATGAGTACCACCGTCACGGCCGAACATTTCTTGGCCACTTCCATTGAGCTGGCAACAGCCAATGTCCTCAACAGCGGCGGGCCGTTCGGCGCCGTCATTGTCACCGCGGATGGCCGCGCCTTCGAAGGCGTCAACAGGGTCACCGCTACCAACGACCCCACGGCGCACGCCGAGGTCACCGCCATCCGCAACGCCTGCCGCGAGCTCGGCACCTTCGATCTCAGCGGAGCCACTCTCTACACGAGCTGCGAGCCATGCCCCATGTGCCTGGCCTCGGCTCTCTGGGCCCGCATCGGCAATGTGGTTTTCGCAGCGGACCGGCACGACGCCGCGTCCGTCGGCTTCGACGACGCCGTCTTCTACGAATACTTCGAGAACGAAGACCGGAATACCCTCATGCCGGTCGCCAAACTGGAACTGGGCGACCCCCAGGCGCCGGCCATCCTGGAACCGTTCAACACCTGGAACACGCTTGACTCCAGGATTGACTACTAGGGCCGGTGGCTGAAAATGACAATCCTGGACCCCGCAGAAATGCGAACGGCAACTGAAAAGCAGGCTGCGCCTTCCGGCGCAGGGCAGACAGAGGCAGGCGAAAAGCACACGGCAACCGGACTGGCACGGCGGGGCAGCAGCCCCAAGCCCCCGGCGTCGAACTCCTTCCTGGATCGTTTCTTCCAGATCACCAAGCGTGGCTCCACGCTGGCCCGCGAATTCCGCGGCGGCATCGTCACGTTCTTCACGATGGCCTACATCGTTATCCTCAACCCACTGATCCTGGGGGGATTCTCCGCCCAGAACGCACCCACGGACGTGGCTGGCGGATGGTTGTCCGCGGCGCAGGTCGGGGCGGTCACCGGCCTGACCGCCGGCGTCATGACGGTCCTCTTCGGCCTGATCGCGAACCTGCCGTTCGGGCTCGCCGCAGGCCTGGGAATCAACTCGTTCCTCGCAGTAGCCGTCATCCACGAAGTAACCTGGCCGGAAGCCATGGGCCTGGTGGTCATCAACGGCATTCTGATTGTCCTGTTCGGTGTCACAGGTGCCCGGACCGCGATCTTCAAGGCTGTGCCCAAGGAACTCAAGGCCGCCATCACCGTTGGCATCGGCCTGTTCATCGCCTTCATCGGCTTCGTCGATTCCGGCTTCGTCCGCCCCACAAAAGGCGGACCGCCGGTCCAGCTCGGCACCGATGGCTCCATCACCTCAATACCAACCCTTGTTTTCATTGTCGGTCTGCTGGTCATGGGAATCCTCGTGGCCCGCAAGATCCAAGGCGGCCTCCTGATCGGAATCGTCGCCACCACGGTCCTCGCCGCCGTCGTCGAGGCCGTCATGCACATCGGGCCTGGCAGCGCCGCCAATCCCGGTGGCTGGCACCTCAACACCCCGGTACTGTCAGGCCAGCTGGTTTCCGCCCCGGACTTCAGCCTGGTGGGCCACTTCGACCTCTTCGGTTCGTTCTCGAGGATCGGCGGCCTGGCGGCCACGATGCTGGTGTTCACCCTGGTGTTCACCAACTTCTTCGACGCCATGGGTACCATGACCGGCCTCGCCAAGAGCGCCGGGGTGGCCTACAAGGACGGGACGTTCCCCAAGCTCAAGTCGGCCTTCATCGTCGAAGGCCTGGGCGCGGTAGCCGGCGGCGCGACGTCGGGCTCGTCCAACACCGTGTACATCGACTCCGCGGCCGGCATTGGCGAAGGAGCCCGTACCGGCCTGGCGTCGGTAGTCACCGGGCTGCTGTTCCTGGGCTCGATGTTCCTGACCCCGCTCACCAGCGTGGTTCCGCTCGAGGTCGCAGCCGCGGCGTTGGTAGTTGTCGGCGCGATGATGATGGCGCAGATCCGCGAGATCAAGTTCTCCAAGTTCTCCGTGGCCCTGCCCGCCTTCCTCACCATCGTCACCATGCCGCTGACGTACTCCATCGCCAACGGCATCGGCGTCGGATTCATCTCCTGGGCCGTGATCCATTCGGCAGCAGGGAAGGGCAAGAAAGTCCATCCGCTCATGTGGGTAGTGACCGTGGGCTTCTTGATCTACTTCGCCCGCGGCCCGATCAGCACGCTCATGGGAGGGTAGCCGGCCAGGAGCGTAGCCGGCCATTGAGACGGCGGTCCGGCCGCAAGTCACCGCAATGAATAGGCGTCCGCCGATCGTCACCACCCGCACAACGCGGACGACGACGGCGGGCGGCGGCGAGATGCGGCCGCTCCGCCAAGGACCGGGGCGGGAAATGAGAGGCCCGCCCCGGTCCTCTTCACGCAACGGGGTGCCTGTTTACCCGAAGCTCTCCTGTACAGACGCAAGGAATGAGAATATGAGGCAAGATCGCACACTGCCCCGGGCAGGTTTCCGGTCCGGGACCTCGGTTATGGAGGTGTTGCCATGCTGGATTTGATGCCCTCGCTGGGCACCTGGCGGCCCGCTGTCTCCGGGCAGCGGTGCGCCGTCGCCACCATCGTGGCCGCGGGAGGCTCCGTGCCCCGGCCCCTCGGCACATCAATGCTGGTTTCCGAACACGGCGACGTGCTTGGCAGCCTCTCCGGAGGCTGCGTGGAAGGCGCCGTGGTGGAGGCCGCCCTTCAAGCAATGCACGACGGCGGCAGCCGCCTTGAGTCGTTCGGCTACAGTGCCGAGGACGCGTTCGCCGTCGGGCTCACCTGCGGTGGCGAGTTGGAAATCCACATCCAGCCAATCCAATCAACCAGCGCCGCCGGGCTTGACCTGGCACTCCTGAACAGCGCCGGTGGCTCTTCCCTGGCACTCATCCGCAGGCTCGACGCGGCGGGAGGCGCCGTCGTCGTTCCTGATCCGGCGGGTTTTTCCGCCGCAGGTTCACGGGAACTTTCGGCCCTTCTCGGCGGGGATGACGCCGTGATCCGCGCGGCCGCGGCCCAGCTCGAACCACTCCTGCATGGAGGCCGTGCGGGCTTGGTGCGGCTCGCTCCGGCCGAAGGCTGCTCGGGCTCAGCTGCGGGAGCCGAACCCCTTACCCTCTTCGTGGAAAGCCGCTTGCCCGCAGCCCGGATGTTGATCTTTGGCGCCAACGACTTCGGCGCGGCCTTGCTCCCCGCCGGGAAACTCCTGGGTTACGACGTCACTTTGTGCGATGCGCGGCCTGCTTTTTCGAGCCAGGTCCGATTCCTTGCCGCCGACCGGCTGGTCACCGACTGGCCGCACCGCTACCTTGCCGCGGAAGCAGCCGCGGGCCGGATCGATTCCCGCACGGTCGTGTGCGTGTTGACCCACGATCCCAAGTTCGACATTCCGCTGCTGGAAACCGCCCTGGATTTGGATCTCGCCTATGTGGGAGCCATGGGTTCGAGGCGCAGCCACCGGCAACGGATCGACGGACTGCTGGACTGCGGCGTCCCGGCCGAGGCCCTCGAACGCCTCCATTCGCCGATCGGACTGGATCTTGGCGCGGTCACTCCCGCAGAAGTGGCCGTTTCCATTACCGCCGAAATCCTCGCGTCCCGCGCTCCGCACCCGGCCTCCGCCCGGGGTTCGCTCAAAGACGGAACGGGACCGATCCACCGCACCAATACCCCCAAACAAAGCAAGGTGACCCCATGGACATGAACACCATCGAGTCCGTGGTTGCCACCACGGATCCAGGCCAGTGGCGCGACGGCGATGCCTGGCTTGCCGGCGGTACGGTCCTGTTTTCCTACGGCAGCCCGGTGGGCAGCGAAGAACCCCTCAGACGGCTGCTCGATCTGGGGCAAGCAGGCTGGCCCGCCGTCACCGTGAGCGACGCCGGCATTGAGCTGGCCGCCACCTGTACCATCGCCGAGCTCTACGCTTTGCCCATGTCCGACGCCGTGGCCGGCCGGAACTGGCCGGGACTGGAACTTTTCAGGCCGTGCTGCGACTCTTTCGTTGCCTCGTTCAAGGTGTGGAACATGTCCACTGTTGGCGGCAATGTGTGCACTTCGCTCCCGGCCGGGCCGATGATTTCCCTGTGCGCCGGCCTGGATGCCAAGGCCACCATCCTCGGACGCCACGGCAGCAGCCGAACTGTTCCGGTGGCCGAGTTCGTCACCGGGGACGGGAAAAACTGCCTGGCACCCGGCGAGCTCCTGCGCAGCATCCACCTGCCGGCGTCGGCCTTGGCGGCGAGGGTGGCCTTCCGCCGACTCTCGCTGAGCAACCTCGGGCGATCCGGGGTGCTGCTGATCGGAAGGCTCGACGCCGATGGCGGCCTGGTCCTCAGCGTCACCGCCGCGACCAAACGGCCCGTGCAACTGCGGTTCGCCGCAGCGGAGTTGCCGGACGCCGAGCGGCTGGCCGCCGCCGTCGGGCATTCAATCCCTGCGGAGCTGTACCACGACGACATCCACGGGCTCCCGGAATGGCGCCACGACATGACCCTTCGCCTGGCCGAGGAGATCCGCTCCGAGTTGCTGGATCCGGTTCCAGACGGACCGCCCACCGTATCGGGCGATTTCTGGCCGCCGCATGCCACGTCGCCGCAACCGTCCACGCAACCTGAATTCACCACCGAGCAGCAGAAGGAGGCCTGAGCATGGCAATCGAGATCAACGGAACAGCCGCCGAGGCCGCACCCCGCCCGGGCCAGTGCCTTCGGACGTTCCTCCGCGAACAGGGCAACTTCGGCGTCAAGAAAGGGTGCGACGGCGGCGACTGCGGCGCGTGCACCGTCCACGTGGACGGTAGACCCGTGCACAGTTGCATCTACCCGGCCGTCCGCGCCGAAGGGCACTCGGTCACCACCATCGAGGGCTTGTCAGGAGGGGAAGAGCTGCACCCGGTCCAGGAACAGTTCCTGGAAAACCAGGGCTTCCAGTGCGGCTTCTGCACGGCCGGCATGATGATGACCGCCGCCACCTTCGACGAGGAACAGAAGGCGAACCTCCCGCGAAACCTCAAGGGAAACCTGTGCCGCTGCACAGGCTACCGCTCGATCGCGGACGCGGTCTGCGGCAGTCACGCGCCCGACGGCGGCGTGGCGCGCTCCGGCGCAGTCGCCGAGGGTTCCGGGGCAGTTGCCGAGGGTTCCGGCCAACTCGGCGACAACGTACCCGCCCCGGCGGGGCACGCCGTCGTCACCGGCACCGCCCGCTACACCCTCGACATCCCGGCAGAACAACTCCCGGGGCTGCTGCACCTCAAACTGCTGCGCTCGCCGCACGCGCATGCCCGGGTTGTTTCCATCGACACGACGGCGGCCCTCCAGGTACCCGGCGTCGTCGCGGTTTTCACGCATGAGGACGCGCCGGACCGGTTGTTCTCCACGGCCCAGCACGAGCTTTACACCGATGATCCCGACGACACCCGCGTCCTCGACGACGTGGTGCGCTTCATCGGCCAGCGGGTTGCCGCCGTCGTCGCCGAATCGGTGGGCGCAGCCGAAGCCGGGGCCCGGGCCATCAAAGTGGAGTACGAACTCCTGGACGCTGTCTTCTCGCCACAGGAGGCGTTGCTGCCCGGTGCGCCCGCGATCCACGGGGAGAAGGACGGGGAAACGGCCCGGATTTCCCGCCCGCAGAACAACGTCGTGGCGGAGGTCCACTCCGAGCTGGGGAACGTCGAAGCCGGATTCGCGGCGGCCGACTTCATCCACGAGAACACGTACCAGACCCAGCGGGTGCAGCACGTCGCCATGGAAACGCACTGCTCCATCGCATGGGTGGAGCCCTCAGAGAACCCAGGGGAGGACCGGCTCATGGTGCGTTCCTCCAGCCAGGTCCCGTTCCTGGTCCGGCGCACTCTTGCCCGCGTGTTCGATCTTCCCGAAGACCGCATCCGCGTGGTGGCCGGCCGCGTGGGCGGCGGGTTCGGCGGCAAGCAGGAAGTGCTCACCGAGGACCTCGTGGCCATGGCGGCGCTCAAGCTGCGCCGGCCCGTCCAAGTGGAGTTCACCCGCACCGAACAGTTCACCGCCACCACCACTCGCCACCCCTTCACCATCAAAGTCAAGGCCGGAGCCAGCAGGGACGGCCACCTGACCGCGATGCAGGTGGACGTGGTCACCAACACCGGTGCGTACGGAAACCACGCGCCCGGAGTGATGTTCCACGGTTGCGGCGAGTCCTTGGCCGTCTACAACTGCGACAACAAGAAGGTGGATGCCCAAGCCGTGTACACCAACACGGTCCCGGCCGGTGCCTTCCGTGGTTACGGGTTGAGCCAGATGATCTTCGCGATTGAGTCCGCCATGGATGAACTCGCCGTGGGAATCGGCATGGACCCCTTGGACTTCCGGCTCAAGAACATGGTCCGGCCGGGGGACCACATGCTGTCCACGCACCCGGAACCGGAGGAGGACGTCTTCTACGGGAGTTACGGACTGGACCAGTGCGTGGCTCTGGTGCGGGATGCCCTCGAGCGGGGCGAGAAACGCTACCGGGATGCCGGCCTCGACAACTTCGGCCCGGGGTGGGTCACGGGCGTCGGTTCCGCACTGTCCATGATCGACACCGTTCCGCCTCGAGGGCACTTCGCCCACACGCGCCTCAGGCTCCTGCCGGACGGGACGTTCGACGCCGCCGTCGGGACCGCCGAGTTCGGCAACGGCACCACCACGGTCCACGCCCAACTGGCGGCCACCGCCCTGTCCACGACGGCGTCGAACGTGGCCGTTCGCCAGTCCGACACGGACCTCGTGGAGCACGATACCGGCGCGTTCGGCTCCGCAGGAACCGTGGTGGCCGGGCAAGCGACCTTGCTCGCGGCGCAGGAGCTCGCGCTCCGGATCCGGGCGGTGGCGGCCGAGGTTGCCGGTGTGCCGGAGGCGGACTGCGTGCTCGAGGACGGCGCCGTGCGCTGCGGTTCGCGGGTGGTTCCCTTCACCGAGGTGTACGACGCCGCGCGGCAGCAGGGCGTTGAATCCGTAGCCGAAGGGCGTTGGGGAGGGACCCCGCGTTCGGTCGCGTTCAACGTCCACGGATTCCGCGTTGCCGTGAATACGGGCACGGGGGAGCTGAGGATCCTGCAGAGCGTGCAGGCGGCCGATGCCGGAGTCGTGGTCAATCCACGGCAATGCCGCGGCCAGGTGGAAGGCGGAATCGCCCAGGCACTGGGTGTCGCACTGTATGAGGAAGTCCGCGTGAACGACGCAGGCAAGGTCACTACCGACATCCTGCGGCAGTACCACATCCCTTCCTTCGCGGACGTGCCGCGCAGCGAGGTGTACTTCGCGAAAACGAACGACCAGATGGGGCCGCTCGGCGCGAAGTCGATGAGCGAGAGCCCGTTCAACCCCGTGGCCCCTGCGCTGGCCAACGCCATCCGGAACGCTACCGGGGTGAGGTTCGCGGCGCTACCCATCGCCCGGGACAAGATCTACCTGGCGCTGAAGGACGCCGACGCCTCCACCCCCACCCAACTGACTCGCATTTGATGTCGTTTTGGGGCCTCATAACGGCATCTACTGCGAGTCAGTTGGGGAGCTAGTCGCCGAGGAGGTGCAGCTTGTCCTTCGTGTCCACGTCGGCTCCGTCGGTCAGATCGCTGCAGTCGACGACCTCCACCAGTCCGGGGTGCGCCTTGAGGAAACGGCGTGCCCCGGCGTCGCCGACGGCGGACTCGGCGACCTCGGCGCGGAGGCCGGCGTCGATGATCAAGGGGTGGCCGCGCCTTAGCTTTGTCGTGTGGCCGCCCTCGAAGGGGGCTTCGGCGTATCCCGCTGCCGTCACCCGGCCTGCCTGGTGGGCCGCCAGGAGCCTGGCGACGACGGCGGGAGTCACCCCGGGTTGGTCGACCAGGGCCACCATGACGTTGTGGCCATGTGTCGCCGCCGCAACACCAGTACGGAACGAGCTGGCCATGCCGGAAGCCCACTCCGGGTTGTCCACCACGAGATACCCTCCCAGGTCCGCCGCGCGGCGGACATCGCCGGCTCCCGCACCGAGCACCACGACTACCTCGCTGCATCCGCCGTCAAGCAACGTCTTGGCGAGTACCTCCACCAAGGTCCGGCCGCGGTAAGGCAGCAGCGCCTTCGGGCCGAGGCCCAGGCGGGTCCCTGCACCGCCGGCCAACAGCACACCGACGGTATGCGCGGGGCTGGAATCGTTCATGGGGTTCACCTTATCCATGTGCCTTCGCGAGGTCTCTAGGCTCACCTTGCTTTCCGATATAGGTCTACCGAAAAAGGTTGAATATTACCCGTGGGTAGGCCTTCTGGCAGGCTTCCGTGGCCGATATTCTCTTATGGACTTCACGAGAGTCGGTGGTCATCGAAGGGGATGCAATGACGCATCCGCGGTGGAAAGAGGGTTTATGTCTGGCATTTTCGAAATTTTGGCAGCTGGGGAGCAATCATTCCGTTTCCGGTTGAAGGCTGATGATGGAACGGTAGTGGCGCTGTCGCCCAAGTTCCCGGATATCGCGGCCCTTGTGGCGGGCATCAATGCGGTCAGGGAGAATGCGGCCACAGGATTCGTGGTGGATCGGCGCTCGCTCGGAGCGTAGAAGTAAATCGGCGGTAATGCTCAAGGAGCACTACCGCCGATTCCTTTTTGCAGGCCTGCCGGGCTTAGCTGTCGCCTCCCGAACCGCCGGTGGTGCCGGCAGTCACGTCGAGGAGCTTGTACCGGTCAATGGCGTACGACGGCGCACTCGGGTCAACCTCGCCCCTCGCCGCGAGGAGTTGGAGGGTTTTCACGACGATGGAGTGGGTGTCGTTTTTGAAGAAGCGTCGTGCGGCTTGGCGGGTGTCGGAGAATCCGAAGCCGTCGGC